>CAXMTQ010000119.1:0-2854 GCA_964196205.1 uncultured Desulfobacula sp. | reverse complement strand
TAGGATACATCAGGAGAATGTTGGGTGGAGACCACTATTGTATCCACTCTTGCCGGCTGTCCCCCTATATATTCAATGGTTACCTGGGATTTCCCATCAGGTCTTAAAAAATCCAATGCACCGTTTTTTCTGACCTGGGCAAGACGTTTAGTAAGCTTATGGGCATAAATAATAGGCATGGGCATTAGCTCGGGAGTTTCATTGCTTGCAAATCCGAACATAAAACCCTGATCACCAGCGCCCTGCTCTTTATAAAGCCCTGCTCCCTCATCAACTCCCTGGGCAATATCAGTAGACTGCTGATCAATACTTGTGACAACAGAACAGGTCTGCCAGTCAAATCCCATATTTGAAGAGTTATATCCAATATCTTTAATTGTATTTCTAACCACTGCAGGAATATCCACATAGCAGTCAGTGGTAATTTCCCCTGCAACCATTGCAAGGCCTGTTGTTACCAATGTCTCACAGGCGACCCTGCATCTTTTATCTTCAGCCATTATAGCATCAAGGATACCATCGGATATCGCATCTGCAACTTTATCAGGATGACCTTCTGTTACTGATTCAGATGTAAACAATATAGATTGATTTGCTGACATTAAAAACTCCTTTAATCTTTGGGTGAATTTATATTAATCAAATAATTTTTATTTTACTGTTTTAATTAATAAATTTTTATTCTCTGTTTGTCAATAAAAGTGACTGTGAAAAGACAAACAACTTGACAATTGTATCACAGCTTTTATGGTTTAATGTAATTATTAAAATTAAAAGACATGCTTGGAGAAAATATGCAAAAAAACAGTACAATTACTGGAATCGGCTCTGCACTTGTTGATATCTTAATCAATGAATCTGATGAATTTTTAACTTCACTTGGAAAAAAAAAAGGAGGAATGACCCTTGTAGAAAACAGGGATATTCAAAAGATTTTATCTGCCTCAAAACAAAAGCCCACTGTTGTTCCAGGTGGTGCTGCATGTAATACCATTGTTGGTATTGCAAACCTTGGAGGTGATGCAAGATTTATAGGGAAAAGGGGCTCAGATGACTATGGCAAAAATTTTGAACAGGCACTTGTTACAAGCAAAGTTGAACCCCTTGTTTCAACATCCAGCTCTCCAACGGGTAAAGTTCTCTCCATTATCACTCCGGATGCACAACGCTCCATGTTTACCTTTCTTGGTGCCTCCACTGAACTTGATCCTGAGTCAATTATATCTGATATGTTTAAAGAGACTGCCATAACAATGATTGAAGGATATCTTCTATTCAACAAAAATTTAATGATGGCTTCCTTAATGGCTGCAAAAGCTGCGGGTTCTCTTATTGCCCTTGATCTTGCAAGTTTCGAAGTGGTCAATGCTTCAAAGGAGATTATAGACAATATTGTAAAAGAGTACGTTGATATCCTTATTGCCAATGAAGATGAGGCAAAGGCATATACCGGATATGATGATGAGCGCAAATCCATTGAAAAAATGGCTTTAAACGTAAAATATGCTGTATTGAAAGTTGGGGAAAAAGGCAGTTTTGTTGCACACAATAAGAATATCACAAAAATCAAACCTAAATCAGGCAATGCTCCAAAAGATACAACCGGTGCCGGCGACCTCTGGGCTGCTGGTTTTCTATTTGGAATTGCCAATGGATTTTCCATTGAAAATAGCGGACAGATTGCATCTGCCTGCGGCTATGAGGTCTGCCAGGTCATGGGAGCCCATCTTGACCAGAAAGCATGGTCAAGGATCAAAAAACTTATTTAATGTTTGAACGAAAACTCACCCATCTGCTTCGTTGCTTCAAAATTTTGCCAAATTTTAAAACTGGCCTCATGTACTTCAGTACACTCCGGTTTCAAAATTGTATGCATACGCATCTCTTCGAGCTTTGCGCCTAACATATGGGCAATTTTTCATCCAAACATGGGTTTCCAGTCAGGCACTATCTAAAAACAGTCTTTGGTTAAACAGCCTGTCAATATTTTTCATAGTGAACCTTATCATATGAAAGACTCTCTTTTCTTATGCCCCTGTTTTGTCTCATCAGGATAACCGATGGCTATAATGGATTCAACTCTGTAATTTTCAGGGATATCTAAAATCTGGGCTGCCCTCTTTTCAGCAGTGATATCATCTTTATAAAACCTTTTTCTAATCTGAATCCAACAGGATTTGAGCCCAATTGATTCTGCTGCAAGCTGTATATAAGTGGAGGCAATGGAAGAGTCTTCAATCCAGGTATCACTTTTTTCAAAATCTGCAATAATGGCAATGCCAAGGGCAGCATTTTTCAAAAACGATGCCCCGTGGGGTTTAGAACAGGAGAGTTCATAAAGTGTCGACTTGTCTGTTATCACAACAAATTCCCATGGATTAAGACTTCTTGAAGACGGACTTCTCAAAGCTGCTTCAATTAAAAGATCAATTTTCTCTTTTTCAACAGCCTTATCCTTGAATTGCCTTATACTTCTTCTCTTTTTTATCAAATCAATAAACATAATAAAACCTCTTTTGATGTCGATAATAATATTTCAGGTGCTTGTACATTGTTTAGTTTTTAAAAGCTCAAAAACCAATTTAAAACATAGTAATCATAAACATTCAAGATGTCCAAAATATTTTCTGAATACTTACTATAACATCCAGTGTAAGGTAATCATCCGGGAACGGGTCAAAGCAGAAAACTTTATAACAAAAATCAAGATATTTTATAGCCTGTTTGATTTATTTATGCTTGACCTGAAACTGCTATTTTGTTAACTATATTATCCTAACATGGTTAACGAAAATAGAAATATAAAAGAAGATATCATGAAGCATATCTATCTTGCAAAAGGTAAGATTGTTTC
>CAXMTQ010000118.1:0-7120 GCA_964196205.1 uncultured Desulfobacula sp. | reverse complement strand
AATCCTTGAAAAAAATAGAACTAAAAAATCCATATCTGACCAGAAACCAAATTCTGATCCTCTTTTTAATCCACTCTCTGATTTTAAATCTGATTCCAATTTTAAATCAGGTTCTGTTTCAAAAAATGGTTCAACAAAAAGACCAATCATCAACCCAGACCTGATTGCCAAAGGCAGCCTTGCAACATCCAGAGCCCATGAAAAATTCCTTGAGTTTTCCAGAGAAAATATGCAGACCCTTGAACTTCAGTTTAAAACCCTGACACAGCTTGCAGGCAAAGTAGTACAAACTGCAGGAGAGCAGACATCATCAAATGTGTCGATCTTCCCAGAAGAAAGTGAATCAGAATCCAGCTCAAAATCCCGCCTAAAATCAGGGCAAAGTGCGAAGCCTCCATTCTTGAACAGGGAGCAGTGCCTTGAATATGCCACTGGCAAGGCCGGGAATGTGCTTGGCAAAGATTTTGAAATTATAGACACCTATCCTGTAAGAGTAAGACTTCCGGATGAACCACTGATGCTTGTGGACAGAATCATGGATATTCAGGGTGAAAAACTCTCCCTGACTTCAGGGAAAATAATCACCCAGCATGATGTAAAAAAAGATATCTGGTATCTTGACGGTAATAAAGCTCCTGTCTCCATAACCATTGAAGCAGGACAGGCTGATCTTTTTTTATGCGCCTGGCTTGGTATTGATCATGCTGTTAAAGGCAAAAGAAAATACAGGCTCCTTGATGCAAAGGTCACATTTCACAGGACACTGCCGGAACCGGAAGAGACAATTGAATATCACATTGAAATTGATCGGTTTTTAAAGCAGGGGGATGTTTACCTGTTCTTTTTTCACTATAAAGGCTATATTAATGATCAGCTGCTGATTTCCATGAAAGATGGATGTGCCGGCTTTTTTACTGAGCAGGAGGTTGAAGATTCCGGAGGCATTATTCTTAAACCCGAAGATTTAAAACAAGTAGACAGGGGAAATAAATTTTCAGCTTTTGTGCCGGTTAAAAAACTTGAACTGTCAGATGAAAAGGTAGAGGCTTTAAGAGAGGGGAATCTTGGCAAAGCTTTTGGAAATGATTTTAAAAACAGGAACCTCGGAACACACTTAAGACTTCCCGGAAAGCGAATGCATCTTATTGACCGGATCCTTGAATTTAATCCCCAGGGCGGCAGATTTAACCTTGGCTCCATTATTGCCGAGGCAGACATCCATAAAGATGACTGGTTTTTAAAATGCCATTTTATTGATGATATGGTCATGCCTGGAACTTTGATGTATGAATGCTGTGCCCATGCCCTTAGAGTATTTACCCAGAGAGTGGGCTGGATCAGTGACCGGGATGATGTCTTTTATGATGTTGTGTTACAAAATGAGAGTGATTTAAAATGCAGAGGACCTGTAACAACTGAAACAAAAAAAGTGAGATATGAAATTGAAATCAAAGAGATAGGCTATGATCCTGAACCATATGTAATTGCAGATGCCCACATGTTTTCCGATGATTTAAGAATCGTCCTTTACAAAAATATGGGGCTTAAAATTGTTGGACTGAATCAAGATGATTTTATATCTTTCTGGAGAAAACCATGAAATATTCAAAAGTATTCATAGAATCATTTGGCTATGAACTTGCTCCCAATATTGTAACAACAAGGGAGATAGAAGAAAAACTTGCACCCTTTTACAATGCCATAGGATTTGGACAGGGCCAGCTTGAACCTTTGACCGGTATAAAAGAGAGAAGATACTGGGACAAGGATCACACCCTTGGGGAACATGCTGCAATTGCAGGGCAGAAAGCACTTGATGAGGCAGAGATTTCACCTGATGATATTGGAGCTCTGGTCTATTGCGGTGTGGGTCAGGATGGTTTTGAACCCGCCACATCATGTTATGTTGCTGACAAATTAAACATTGGAGAAAATGCCAATATTTTTGATGTCAAAAGTGCATGCCTTGGAATGATAACCGGGATTATCAATATTGCCAATGAGATAGAACTTGGTAATATTAAAGCAGGTCTTGTGGTATCGTGTGAAACATCAAGACAGATTATTGAGTCAACAATCAAAGAGATCAATACCAATAAAAGCATTGAATTTTATAAAGAGGTTATCGCCACAATGACAGGCGGTTCAGGAGCTGCTGCTGTACTGTTGACCGATGGCACCCTGGGCGACCCTGACAATCAAAGGCATGCCCTTAAAGGCGGTGTGGTAAAAAATGCAATTGAGCATCACAAGCTCTGTTATTGGAAATTTGAACAAACCGGCATGCCTACAAATTCAAAGGTTATCATGAGAACAAAGGCCCAGGAAGTCCTGGAAAACGGTCTTGTTCTTGCCAAAAAAACATTTGATAAGTTTAAGCAGGAATTTAATCTGCCTTCTGACAAGCCGGATAAATTTATCGGACACCAGGTGGGAGCTTTACATCACCAAAAATTTTATGAGGCATTGAATGTGGATATAAAAAAAGATTTTGCAACTTTCCCTTTTCTTGGCAATATAGGAACAGTTTCACTTCCCATTACAGCAGCCATTGCTGATGAGAGAGGGTTTTTACAGCCTGATGACTTTGTGGCTTTTATAGGTGTTGGTTCAGGCCTCAATTGTTATATTCTCGGTGTTGAATGTTAGAAAAAACTTTTAATAATAAACTCTTATCAACGAGAGGTTTTGAAGATCTCTATCCATTTGAATCCAATTTCATTGATATTAACGGCCATGACCTGCACTATATTGATAAAGGAGAAGGCAAACCTGTTATCATGGTTCACGGAAATCCTACATGGTCGTTTTATTTTCGAAACCTGATCCAGGAACTTTCAAGTAATTTTCGTGCCATTGCCCTGGATCATATTGGCTGCGGGTTTTCAGACAAACCTGACGTGCAAAACTATGACTATACCCTTGAATCACGGGTAAAGGATCTTGATACTTTAATAAACTCTTTAGATATAAATGAGAAAATCAATCTTATTGTTCATGACTGGGGTGGAATGATAGGTCTTGCCTGGGCTGTTGATCACATTGACAGAGTTGACAAAATCATCATTACAAATACTTCCGGGTTTTTACTGCCGGAAACTAAAAAATTCCCCCTCCTGCTGTGGCTTGTGAAAAACATAAAATTTTTTGCAATCCCTGCTCTGCTTGGATTTAATGCATTTGCAAAAATGGCTCTTTTGCTCTGCAGTAAAAAAGGATTGCCCAAAAAAGTAAAAAAAGGTCTCATTGCACCCTATAATTCCTGGAAAAATCGAATTGCAACCTTGAAATTTGTCCAGGACATACCCATAGATAAGAGTGATATTAGTTTTCAAATGGTCAATCATGTGGATAAGCACCTTAAAGACCTTAAAGAGTGCGATCTTATGTTTTTATGGGGAGCAAAGGATTTTGTTTTTGATCTGACATTTTTAAATGAATTCAGACAAAGATTTCCGCAGGCTAAAACTCATGTTTTCCATGATGCAGGTCATTATCTATTTGAAGACAAGCCGGAAGAGACTACTGATAAGATCAAGGCATTTTTAAACAAATAGGGCAAAACCAAACGAGAATATTCCCCAGGAATTTATTACGGGGAAGATTTATAAACTTAAAAAGAAATTACTATGACAAGCTATGCAAATATCACACTCAGTCTAAAAAAATCACAAGAAAAATATCCCTATAAAAGAGCCGTTGTCTACCCTGCCGGCAGAGATAAAAAAAATAGAGTTCTTTACAGTCAGATGACATTTACTCAGCTTGAACAAGAATCGGACAAACTTGCCTTTGGCCTTGAAAAAATCGGCATTGTCAGAGGGGTGCGAACAATTTTAATGGTACCACCGGGTATGGAATTTTTTATCATTATCTTTGCCATGCTAAAGGTGGGCGCTGTGCCAGTTGTTGTTGATCCTGGAATGGGTATTGACAGAATGCTTCAATGCATGAAGCAAGGCAAACCAAGAGCATTTATCGGCATTGAAAAAGCACATCTTTTAAGAAAATTTAAACCCGGTTTTTTCAAACCCATAAAACAGTGGGTAACTGTCGGTAAGAGATGGTTCTGGGGCGGATATACTTTAGATCAGCTCATCGTGGACAGTAATGATCCTGATCCCAAAACCAATACCATTAGAAATGAAACTGCTGCCATTGCATTTACGAGCGGTTCAACCGGCCCTGCAAAGGGTGTGATATATACACACGGAAATTTTACTGCCCAGATCAGACAGATCCAGGAACATTTTCAATTTGAAGAGGATGAGATTGATCTACCCACCTTTCCTTTATGGGCTGTATTTTATGTAGCTATTGGTATGACGGTAATTATTCCAGATATGGACCCCACCAAACCGGCTCTGGTTGATCCGAGAAAAATAATTGAAGCCATTAATAACCATGGCATTACCAATATGTTTGCATCCCCTGCCCTTTTAAACCGTGTGGGCAAATTTGGAAAAGAAAATAATATAAAACTGCCTTCCTTAAGACGGGTAATCTCTGCAGGTGCACCTGTAACACCCGCTAATATAGAACAATTTTCAACCATGCTGGTTGACTCCGCCCAAATCCATACACCCTATGGTGCAACTGAGGCTGTCCCGATAATATCAATAGGATCTAATGAAATTCTTGCAGAAACCAAAGAATTATCAGAGCAGGGATATGGCATGTGTATTGGCAGGCCTATGTGTGACACCAGAATTGATATTATCAAAATAAGTGATGCTCCAATTATAGAATTTAATGAAAAATTAAAACTTCCTGACAGTCAAGTTGGAGAAATAATAGTACAGGCTGATCTTGTTACAAAAAGTTATTTTAATAACAAAGAAGCAAATAAGCTTTCAAAAATCCCTGACCATGACGGAGGATTCTGGCATAGAATGGGCGATCTTGGATGGAAGGACTCAAAGGGAAGAATCTGGTTTTGCGGCAGGAAAGATCATAGAGTCATAACCCGTGACGAAACCCTTTTTACCATCCCTGTTGAAGCAATTTTTAATAATCATGAAAAAGTATTCAGATGTGCACTTGCAGGTGCAGGGCGTCAAAGAGACCAAATCCCGATCATATTTATTGAACCTCTATCAAAGATTAAAAACAGAAAAACCTTTATAAAAGAACTTTTTGAACTTGCAAAATCAAATCCATTAACCCGAAAAATTGAACATATTTTTATTGAAAAGGCATTTCCCGTGGATATACGCCACAATTCAAAAATATTCAGGGAAAAACTTGCTGTTAAGGCAAACAAGAAGCTCAACCTTTTTTGAAATTCTTTCACTCTTTACTGCTGGCAAAGGATATTACAATCCACCCATGGAACTTAATCAGGCAGTAGATCATAAAAATACATCATTGCATCAGATCTTGTAATAATCCCGACAATTTTGTTATCCTGCATTACCGGTATACGGCCGATATCATGTTTGATCATTAATTTTGCTGCCTCCATGGCGCTTCTATCGTGTGATATGGTTACAATATCTCTACTCATGAAGGCTTTTACAGGAGCGTGCATATGCTTTGATTTTCTTGTTTTTCTAAGATCCCGCCGGGAAATCACGCCTGTGACATGATCTTCGCTGTCCACAACCGGCAGACCTGTACATCCCATATCTCTTAAAATCATGGCCGCCTCTTCCATTGTTGTATCATCATTCACAGTGACCACAGGATAGGACATGATATCCGACAACATTATGGAAGAGTGTTGATTTCCTGAAATAAGCTCTACCAGTATCTCTTTAATGGTATCAGGATTTGCAGCTTTTAAAAGAGCAGATCCTGCACCCGGATGACCACCGCCACCCAGACTTCTCATTAACAAGCCAATATTTATTTCATCTATGCTGCTTCTGCCTATGACCATACACTTTTTTTGTTCAATATCTTGAAAAATTCCAAATGCAGCATCCACATTAACAATTTCACGATACATCTGAAGGACCATGGCAAGATTTTGAACCCTGCCTTCTATATCCATTTTAACGATACTGATGGTAAACCCGGACACTTCCAATCTCCTGGCTTTTTGTATCATCTCAAACAATACGTTTTTTTGCCTTTTCCCGTAAGCCTGCCTTAAAAAAGTGGAAAGGATACGAAGGTCAGCTTTTCTTTTAAGAAGAAAACCTGCTGCATAAGCATCTTCGGATATGGTCGATGGAAAGGTAAGATTTCCTGTATCTTCATACAATCCCATTAAAAAAAGTGTGGCTTGAATAGGGGTAATCAACTTGTTTTGTTTTTTTAATTCCTGAGTAAGCAGTGTAATGGCTGCACCGGTTTCTTTGATATTTTTCTGGCTTGTTTCCATATCGCCCTGGATATGATGATCCCATATGATAATCTCAAGATCTTTTTTATCTTTCAAAGATTCCATTCCTTCAATACGGTTCCAGGAGTGGGTGTCTACGACAACAAGAGTTTTTACATCTTCAACAATAATATCCCTGGGAGAATAGAGACCAAAAAGATCTTTATGAATGGATAAAAAAGTTTTCAGGTTTTCATTAATTGATGTTGGCAATACAGGTTTTGAACCGGGATAAAGAAGGCTTGCCGCCACCAGTGATGCAAGTGCATCAAAATCCGATCCCTTATGAGTTGTTATGATTATCATATAACCGTACCCCCTTATAAATCTCTCCAGTCTATGTTGACAGGGCGTTTTTCAGAAATAAGCCAGATGGAACATCCTTTGGAAACAGGAGTCTCCTTGGGTGGATTTATTAAAATTTTTTCTTTATCATATTTTATTGCAAAGGTCAGATAGTTATATTTTTCTTTTAAATATTTATGCAGGCCCCACCATTTACTGTTAAGCTCATCTTTCACACGTATTAGATATATTTCCTCATTCTCCTCATTTTTCAATAAAACCTGTATAGGGATATGCACTTTGTCCTGCATTGCCTGAACAATCATCTCAGCTGTCATCTGCATTATTACTTCAAAACTCCCGGGAACACTGGTGAATGTATCCAATGATTGACTTGAAAGACATTCAACAGTTACTTCGCAGCTCTCTTTTTTTAACTCAAGCGTATTAATAAGGGCAAACAGAGAATTTTCATCTTTTCCAGTATGAATTATTACACGATCTGCA
>CAXMTQ010000117.1:0-7161 GCA_964196205.1 uncultured Desulfobacula sp. | reverse complement strand
AAGGCCTGGTGTTGAACCTGTAAGCAGGGGATTTGCATTGGATCCTACAGAGACTACTACAAGATCGCAGTCAAAATCAAATTCAGAGCCTTCCATTGGAACAGGTCTTCTTCTGCCGGAATCATCAGGTTCACCCAATTCCATTTTAAGGCATTCCATTCCTGTCACCCTGCCGTTTTCATCTCCATAAAATTTTGTGGGGTTGGTCAGAAGAACAAATTCGATGCCTTCTTCTTCGGCATGGTGCAGCTCTTCATCCCTTGCAGGCATTTCTTCTCTGGATCTTCTGTAAACAATCTTGACTGATTCAGCTCCAAGCCTCATGGCTGTTCTGGCTGAATCCATGGCAACATTTCCAGCGCCCAGGACAACAACATTTTTGCCCCTTGCAATTGGAGTGTCATATTCAGGGAAAAGATAACCTTTCATCAGGTTTGTACGGGTTAAGTATTCATTGGCTGAATATATACCGATAAAATTTTCACCCTCAATATTCATAAATCTTGGCAGGCCTGCACCAACTCCTATATATGCTGCATCATAACCCTCTTCAAAGAGTTCATCAATGCTTACAGAAGCACCGACTACGGTATTACACTCAATATTTGCCCCCATTTTTTCAAGGGTTGCAATTTCTGAAGCTACAGTTGCCTTTAGGAAGCCTGAATTCAGGAATTCCATATACCAAAACTCCACCTGGTTTGTGAAAAGCTTCAAAAATAGTAACATCATGACCCTTTAGCAGAAGATCTCCTGCAACAGTAATGGCTGATGGTCCTGATCCTATAACAGCTGCTTTTTTCCCTGTTCTCTCTGCAACCTCTGGAACTTCTCCGGAACCATTCTCTCTCTCCCAGTCAGCAGCAAATTTTTCAAGATAACCTATTGCAACCGGGTCTCCTTTTTTGCCAACAATACATACACCTTCACACTGGTCTTCCTGGGGGCAGACGCGCCCGCACACAGCAGGAAGCGCGTTTGTCTCCCACAGTTTTTTTGCAGCACCGGAAAAATCTTTTTCAGCTATTAATTTTATAAATTCAGGTATTTTAACGGAAACCGGACATCCAGCCACACATAAAGGTTTTTTGCACTGAAGACATCGTGAAGCTTCAACCATGGCCATCTCTTCTGTGAGCCCGAGCGGGACCTCATCAAAATTTCTTCTTCTTGTATCAGGATCTTGCTCGGGCATTTTTGCCCGGGGTGTTTTTATTTTTTTTGACATTTAACTCCTCCATAACTCACAATTCATTACGTATTTTACCAGTTTAATTTTATTATGTAATAGATATTTTACAGGCTTCAAGGCTTTGCTTTTCATCTTCAAGATAGGAAGCAAGACGTTTTCCCAGTTCATCAAAATCTACTTTATGCCCATCAAATTCAGGTCCGTCAACACAGGCAAATTTAGTATCATCGCCAATTGAGACCCGGCAGCATCCGCACATACCTGTACCATCCACCATAATGGGATTAAGACTGACAATAGTTTTGACATTCATCTCTTTGGTGATAAGGCTGCAGAACTTCATCATGGGTATGGGGCCTATGGCAACCACAAGATCAATATCATCTTTTTTTAGGGTCTCTTTTAAAACATCAGTAACAAATCCGTGATGTCCCATTGAACCGTCATCTGTACAGATATGCAGCCTTGTTGATGCAGCTTTCATCATCTCTTCCATGATCAGGAGATCATAGCTTCTTGATCCCAGAATAGTTGTAACATCATTGCCGGCTTCTTTTAATGCTTTTGTGATGGGATGAAGAACTGCAATTCCGGTTCCGCCTCCAACACAGACAACTTTTCCAAAGTTTTTAATATGAGTTGGACTGCCAAGGGGGCCTATAAGAGCATAAAATTCATCTCCAATTTTTAACTCCTTAAATTTTGTCGTAGATGCGCCTACTACCATATAAATAATTGTAATTGTCCCTTTTTCCGGGTCAGTGTCAGCCATTGTCAAGGGGATGCGCTCGCCTGTTTCATCGGCCTGAAGTATCACAAATTGACCTGGTTTGGCTTTTTGTGATATGCGTGGAGCTTCTATTTCATTAAGGATAATGGTTCCTTGAGCCATCTCCTCACGATTTACAATTTTTGACATTTTTTCCTCCTGTTAATTCCAATTTTTATTTTTTCAGTCCATAACTAAAAATTCAATATTTGCTGTTATATAGTACTTGAACGAAAACCGCCAGTTTTTAGTTCAGCACCCCTTATAATAAAATCGTCCTATCCTATAAAGAAAAAAAAAAAAAAAGCAAGTTTAAAACAATAAAAGGATAAAACAAATAAAATATCAAATCCTACCGTAACAGTATGATTTTATTAGGCTTGACAAGTGTCAACTTCTTATCATACAAAGGGTTCGGCGGTGTAAAAAACACTATGAAATATTTGGAGAATTTAAAATTTATTGATTAAAGAAATGCTGCAAAAGGCCTGAAATAGTCACCTCTCTCCACAATAAAAAATGAAAGTGTTAATTTGGGGTTTGTAAAGGCATTTAGAATATATAAATATAAAAAAAATAATAATATAAAAATCAGGAAAATTATATCAAGGGAAATAAAATGGAGAAGTTCAAAACACTACTAAAATGGTACAATCTTACAGCTGTTATTGTAATCTTGTTTGTTGCTGTTGTTTTTGCAAGTGTTGAATCAGCAGATGTCGGCAAAGCAAGACCTGATGTTATAAACATAGATTCCATAAAAACATTTGGTGACCTTGAGCGGCCTTCTGTACTTTTCCTCCACGATAAACATACAGATGCAGTTGAGAAGTCAGGAGGAGACTGTAAGACCTGCCATGCAACCAAAGATGGTCAATTATCACAAAAATTTATGGGTTGGGATGACAACAATCAAAAGGCTGCAATGGATAATTTCCATATTAATTGTATTGGATGCCATGAAGATTCAGCTGGAAATGATCAAACATCAGGTCCTGTTGCATGTGCTGACTGCCATCAGAAAAGTTCTGCAATATCATCTTCACGCCAGGAAATGGGGCTTGATAATTCACTTCATTACCGTCATGCAAAAGCCTATGATAACAAATGTGAAGTCTGTCATACTGATTGCAAAACAGATGTCCACAAAAAAGGCGAAGAGACAACGTGCAGGCATTGCCATAATGGCGAACAATCTGAAAAAAAGGTGATTACTCTTAAACAGGCTGTTCATGAGTCCTGTATTACCTGTCATATGACAAGAGTGGCTGAAAAAAAAGACAGCGGCCCTGTAAAATGTGCAGGATGCCATGACCTTGAGGCCCAAAAAAGTGTGGAAAAAGTTTCTCCTGTCCCACGCATGGAGAGACAGCAGCCTGATGTACTTATGTTAAAAACAGGCAATGATGATCTTGATAAACCTGGCAAAAACAGAATGGATTTTGTTGCTTTTAATCATAAAGCCCATGAAAATTATAATGATACCTGCCGGGTTTGCCATCATGAATCAATGTCTGCTTGTAATTCATGCCATACTGTGGAAGGTTCTGAAGATAGTAAAGGTGTCTCACTTGAGCAGGCAATGCACAAAATGGACAGAGATCAGAGCTGCATAGGGTGTCATGAGGCTTTGCAGCATGAAACTCAGTGTGCAGGATGTCATGGATTATTGTCGAAAAATCGAAAGAAGGATGATGCTTCATGTCTTATGTGTCATGTAAAGCCTCCTGCAGGAGCCAAAATGGATGAATCATTGGCCAAAATGATGATTAAACAGCGTCCAATGCAGTCTCAAACATATGATGCCAAAGATATTCCGGAAAAAATAGTGATTAAAGAGCTGTCTGATAAATATGAACCTGTTGATTTTCCCCACCGTCAGATAGTAAATAAAATTGCCCAGAATATACAAGATAATAAATTGGCAGCCTATTTTCATGCTGATAAGGCAACCTTGTGCCAGGGATGTCACCATAACTCACCTGCAACAGAAAAGCCCACAAGCTGTAACAGCTGCCATGGAAAACCTTTTAATGAAAAAGATATGAATAAGCCGGGAATAATGGGTGCATATCATATTCAATGCATGGAGTGTCATACAAATATGAAAATAGATAATAATGGCTGTACAGACTGCCATGAAGAAAAAAAATAGTGTTTAAACGACAATCCAAACAGGAATTATATAAGGATACTTTATATTAACGAGGTAAATATATGTCCATAACAAGAAGAAAATTTTTAGGATGGATGGGAGCAGCCGGTGTTGGTACAACAGTTGGTAAAACACAAGCCCGTGCATCTTCCGGGGAAGATTTTACCGGCTATCCAGACAGCTTTGGTGTTCTGCATGATGAAGCAAGGTGCGTAGGCTGCAGAGAATGTGAAGAAGCCTGTAATCAGGTTAACAATCTGCCCAAGCCTGAAAAATCTTTTAAAGATTTGTCTGTTTTAGATGAAAAACGCAGACCAGATGAGGATTCATATACTCTTGTAAATAAATATGAAACTTCAAAAGGAACAAGATTCAGAAAATTCCAGTGTAACCACTGTCTTGAACCTGCCTGCGCTTCTGTATGTTTTGTTGCGGCTTTTTCAAAAGAGCCTTCCGGCGCAGTTGTATATGACCCCAGCGTATGTGTGGGATGCAGATACTGCATGGTGGCATGCCCCTTTGAAGTTCCTGCATATCAATATGATGATGCTTTTACTCCAGAAGTTGTAAAATGTACCATGTGTGCTCCAAGGCTTGCAAAAGGTCAACTGCCCGGTTGTGTTGAAGTCTGTCCAAAAGAGGCATTAACCTTTGGGAAACGTGATGACCTTCTTAAAATCGCAAAAGAGAGAATAAGAAAACATCCTGATCGCTATGTTGATCATATTTATGGCGAAAAAGAGATGGGTGGAACAAGCTGGTTGTATATTTCAGATGTTCCCTTTGAAGAGATCGGCATGAGAGAAGATCTTGGAAATACTCCAGCACCAAAATTAACTTCAGGTGCATTGCATGTTGTCCCGATGGTTGTGGCGCTATGGCCTGTTTTTCTCACAGGTATGTATGGAATGACAAAAAGGCGGGAGAAAATAGCTGCAGATGAAAAAGATAATGCTGTTGCAAATGCTGTTCAGAACGCTGAAGCTAAAGCTGCAGATGAGCTGTCAAAAGCACAGGAACAGGCAAAGAAACAGCAGGAAAATGCTTTAAAAAAAGCAGAAACAGATAAAGAAAAAGCTGTTAAAGAGGCTCTTGAAAAAGCAGCAGAAGAAGCAGCTAAAGAAGCCGAGAAGGCTGAGGCAGACCCCCCAGAAAAATCAGCCGAATCAGATGAATCAGCAGAGACAGCCGAAGCAAAACCTGAAGATGAGCCAAAACCTGAGGAGGAATCTTAAGATGTCTGAGCAAGAAGCTGTTGCAACACAAGAAGATGTTGCCATGGAAAATAAATCACTGTTTACTCCCTTTAATGTTATTGCAGGTGTAATTGTAATTGTTGGAGTGGTGCTTACGATTTTAAGATTTACAAAGGGCCTTGGCTCTGTAACAAATCTCTCCAACACCCAGCCCTGGGGTCTCTGGATAGGCTTTGATCTTATGTGCGGAGTTGCACTCGCTGCAGGCGGCTATACAACATCGGCAGCCTGTTATATATTTGGCATGAAAAAATATCACTCTGCGGTAAGAGCTGCAATCCTGACAGGTTTTCTCGGGTATGCAACTGTACTTGTATCCCTTTTATATGATGTGGGACGTCCCGATCGTCTGCTCATGGCATATCCCTTTATTGTACAGCAGGGTACCACTTCACTTCTGTTTGAAGTGGGTTTGTGTGTAATGCTTTATCTTATTGTCCTTTTTCTGGAATTCACTCCAATACCTCTTGAGTGGCTGGGATTCAGAAAAGCCCGTGCAATTGCTGTAAAAGTAACAATGGTGCTTACAATATTTGGTGTTGTTTTATCAACTCTGCATCAGTCATCACTTGGAGCGCTTTTTCTCATTGCACCTTCAAAACTTCATCCGCTATGGTATTCACCATATATAGCAGTATTCTTTTTTGTATCAAGTATCGTTGCAGGTCTTTCCATGGTTATTTTTGAAGGCTCCCTGTCCCACAAGGCATTTAAATCCAAAATGGATAAGACCTATCTTGAAGAGCATGAACCCCTTGTTTTTGGTTATGCAAAAGCTGCTGCCATTGTTCTGTTTGGATATTTTGTAACTAAAGTTATTGGAGTTGCAGCAGGCAACCACTGGCATCTGCTTGGGACGCCCTATGGAGCCTGGTTCCTTGTGGAAGTATTAGGGTTTGTGGTCTTACCTTGTTTTCTTTTTACCATAGGATCAAGAGATAAAAACCTTGGACTTATAAAATTTACTGCATTTTTGTCTGTAATTGGAATTGTTTTAAACAGACTTAATGTGTGCATGATAGCCTTTAATTGGCAAAAACCCTTAGCTGAAAGATATATTCCATCCTGGATGGAAGTTATGCTTTCCATATTTATGGTAACATGCCTGATTCTTGTTTTCAGATTTATTGTCACAAGAATGCCGGTTTTTTATGAACACCCTGATTTTAAAGAAGAACATCACTAAGAAGGAACAAACAAATGGAAGATATGATTTATACACTTCAAGATTTTATGCTGCATACAGAATCCATAACATACATAATTATGGGAATTTCCCTGATATGTGTTGTTGGTTTCTGGCTTTTTTTGACAGGGACAGAAGAAGATTGAAGATTTTAAATATATTGAGTCCGCAAAGACCTTTGAATAGTTGAAGGAGATAGTATGACAGATACATCAAACTGGGACTGGGAGACAAAAGAGAAGCAGGTTTCCGATCTGAACGAGTGGAAATCCTCTTATAACTGGGTTGAAGAGCCCTATGTCAGTCCTGACGGTGAAAAAATTGCAGCCATTGTAAATACAGATGACATGGAATTCAATGTTTGTGAAAATAGTAAAGCGTGGGAAATAGAAGAGCCCTTTGAAAAAGCCTACTCTTTAAGATATTCTCCCGATGGAAGACTCACAGTACTTGCCGCCGCAGATGATGAATGGAAGCCTGTGGTTGACGGAAAACCCTGGGAAACTATTTTTGATTTTTTATGGGATTTAAAATTCAGCAAAGACGGCAAAACAATTGCTGTGGCAACCCAGACCGATGGAAAGTATTGCATGGCTGTCAATG
>CAXMTQ010000116.1:0-7206 GCA_964196205.1 uncultured Desulfobacula sp. | reverse complement strand
TAGGGCTTGGTTCAAACAAAATTTGCAAACCACTATATCTGGTATCTTATGTTTTCCAAGGATAACACTTTCCATTCAAAAATTTGAGTCAAGTGTGCCATTCCTGGTTATTCTTCAGCATTTCGCTATATAAAACAATTTAATTTCAGTGGAAGTCTGCCGGGATAGTAAAAACTGGTTTGTAAATCATTTGACACAATATTTTAAGATTGGTATATTCAAATGTAAATATATTCACGGTTCAAATGCATTCCACTCATGTTGGTTACTGTCTAATATTGAGCTGATATTGATTCTGATCTAACTGTAAGGTCTGAGATTGGCAGAAAGATAGAAGAAACTTCAACTAATTTTCAATGGCAGCATAAGCCTCCTTGCTGCCCATGGGAGGGGAAAATGGCCGCTAAATCGAATCCAAAAGCCTTAACACACCATCTAAATGAAGTTAAAAAAGGAAAACGGACATTTGAAGATGCCTTTCAGGGTGTTTCCAAAATGATTCTTGATGCAGGAATTCAAAAGATTACAGTAAAGGGAAAAACAACCTATCAATTTGATATCTTTAGCCAGGGCAAAAAACATCTTGTTGGTATGTATGATGAAATCAACAGTTTTGTCTCATTTGTTAAAGATGCTTCTGAAGGTGGCTCTTCAAGGGAGATGGCTTTTGTTCTTGTGGGAGAACCAGGTAATGGCAAGACTTTTTTTGTGGACTATCTCTGCGCACGATACAGAGAGTTTTTAACTGTTCCCAAAAACAGAAAATATACATTCAGGTTTATTAACCTTGATCAGATTGGAGGCTATGGCAGGATTAATTTTATTGAATCCCAGACCTATGAAGATCCTATGGTCCTTGCCATGAGTCTTTGTGAGACAAAGGATAAATCAAAAGAGTATCTTGCAAAAAAGTTTAAATTCACTGCAAAACAGGTTGATTCCCTCTATGATCAATACCGGCCACTTGGTGCTTGTTCTGCATATATCCTCAATCAAATTCGAGAACATACTGATAATAATATCACAAAAATGCTCTCATTTTTTGAGATTACTGCAGTTCCCATGATTGAAAGTCTTGGTACAATAACAGGCAAATATCCTGCTAAAGACAAAATTACATCTTCTGCAGTAGATCTCATGGGAGAAGAATCCATACAAAGACTTCTCCATATAGCTGATTCCAATAACCCTTACAGATTTGATTTAAGAAGAGGGGCTCTTGCACGGGTTGCAGGAGGTGGAATACATTTCAGTGATGAAATTTATAAAAACAAAAAAGATCTGGTTCAGGTTTATCTTGGGGTTATCCAGAACCGTATGATTGAACTGGACGGATTCAAATGGCCCATTGACACACTGATCATAGCAACCAGCAATAATTCTGAATTTGATACATTTCTTTCTGAAAGGGAAGAAGCTCCCATCGTTGACCGGTGCAGGATCTGTTATGTTGCACACAATACAGATTATAAAATTCAGAAAACTTTGACAGAGTATGCCATTGGTACAGATGCTAAAAAAACTCTTGATTCAAAAGATCTGCATCAGGATCCCAATTTGAATTATGCAGCTTCTGTGGGTGTTGTCCTGACAAGACTTCCAAAATCTGACAAATTAACTCCGGTGGAGATCATGAAGCTTGCCGCTGGAGAGGTTGCAGGGGAGAAAAGCCTTAAAACCCTTGCCGAGCTCATTAACAGTTTGAATCAGGATACAGATATTACCAAAAGATTTGGTCAAAAAGGCCTTGGTCAGCGGAATCTTGGTAGAGCAGTACAGCTTTTATTAGAGAGTTCCGAGACTAATGAGGGCCACTGCATGTTTGCCCTTGATATTTTTACCTGCCTTGAAAGAACAGTTCTTGATTATGTCCAGGAGCCTTCTGACCGGGTAAAGTTTATGGAAGATCTGAAAATCGCAAGGGGTCTGTACCGCGAACGAATTATGACTGAAATGTTCAACGCCTATATGGATGAACCCCTGGCAATCAAAAAAGATGTGATGAACTATGTTAATATGATTATCGGTGTTGATGCAGAACATCTCGGGCCCGACATGATGTGGAAGTATAAAGATCCACAGACCAGTGAACTCAAAGCCGTTAAAATAGATGAGAGATATATAAAAAATGTTGAAGAGAGACTTGGGCTGAAAACTGAAGAGCAGAGAGCATCCTTTAGAAATTCCATTAGAAAGATTTATGGCCAGAAGCTCTCCGTGGATTCAAATTATGACTTCATGGATAATCTTGAACTTGTCAAGGCAATTACAGATGTCAGGCTCAAATCAGATATTGCAGGGGCAGGTTCTCTGATCGGTGCCCTTGCCAACAGAACCAATGAGGAGAATCAAAAGCTTTATGACAGAATGATTTTTACCATGAATGAAAAACTTGGGTATTGCAGGACTTGTGCTCAGAAGACTATTGAGTATTTCTGCACCCAGGAGGACGACAAATAATTTGAATGGATATTCACCCATCTACATCGTTGCTGCATAATTTTGCAATCCTCATGTACTTTAGTACACTCCGATTGCAAAATGGCTTGCGCCTTGTATATGGGCAAGTCTCCATCCAAATTAGCGATCCACAGATTTTGTAGAAATAAAATTATAAATCATGGGGAGGTGAGTGTTTATGATAACCCTTGATGAGCTTCTTGAAAGAGACAGAAGAAGAGAAGAAGATGGATTTAAGCGTAAGATTCGCATTGGAAAAATTGTCAAGCCCGGATCTGGTGGAAAAGATAAAATTATAGTTGTTCCAACCACGGTTGAAGAGAAATTTGTCCATGATGAAATTCATCCTGAGCAGGAACAGGGAGAAGGTGAATCCACAGGTGGTACAGGTGAAGGCGAAGAGGGCGATGTAATAGGAGAGCAGCCTGTCCGTCCTGAAGAGGGTGAAGGAGAAAATGGCGAAGGTGATGGAGAAGGGCCGGGTGAAGGAAAAGGCGGTGAGCATGAACTTGAATCCAATGCCTATGAACTTGGCAAGGTTTTGTCCCAGGATTTTCAACTGCCCAATTTAAAGGATAAAGGTAAAAAAAGAACTCTTGTAAGATATATATATGATCTGACTGACAAGAACAGAGGTGCAGGCCAGATCCTTGATAAAAAAGCAACTTTAAAAAAAATAGTTGAAACAAATATCACCCTTGGAAATATACCCGATGCCAATGATATTGATACAAGCAGATTTATTATCTCTCCCCAGGATTTGATTTACAGAATTTTATCACGGGAAAAAGATTTTGAATCCCAGGCTGTGGTGTTCTTTTTAAGGGATTATTCAGGATCAATGGGAGGTAAAGTGACCCAGGCGGTTGTCTCACAGCATGTCATGCTCTATTCCTGGCTTTTATACCAATATGAGAAACAGGTGGAGACAAGATTTATTCTCCATGACACCCAGGCTAAAGAGGTGGATGATTTCTACAAGTATTATTCTTACAGGGTTGCAGGCGGCACTAATGTATTTACAGCATTTAAAATGGTAAATGACATTGTTGAAAGAGAGAGTCTGGCAAGGGATTATAATATATATGTTTTCCATGGTACAGATGGAGATGATTGGGATAAGGATGGAAAACAGGCTATTGCTGAAATTGAAAAAATGTTGAGTTATGTATCCAGAATAGGTGTCTCCATTGTAGAGCACTCCTATGTTGGTTCCAACCAGACAGAGGTTGAAAAATATTTAAAATCATCGGAAATACTCAATAAACACAGTGATTTGATTAAACTGGATGTAATGAGTGAAAATGCAGATGATACAAGAATTATTCAGGGGATAAAAAAGCTTATTTCATGAGATAGATATGAGATAGATATGAGATATGAGTGTTGAGGAAAACAGCCCAGATGATTTAATCCTTAAATTTATAAAACAAAAGGATTGAGATAAAAATGGAACTTGTAAGTCAGCATGTAAAAGGCATAATGGAAGAGTGCAAACTTCGGGCCCGTGATCAGGGCTTAAAGTTTGACAATGAAACCCTTGAATATATAGTGACTAATCGGGACATGATTGAACTGAGCCCCAAGGTGATGATACCCACTCTTTATGATTACTGGGTGCATGATGTAAGAGTTCTCTCTGGAAAAGGCATGTATGAAGCCTATCCTGACAATCCATATGAAACTGTCATAAACACACGCCCGGCTATTTCTTTTTACAATGATAACAACCCTGACTGGCTTAATGTAATGATTTTTTATCATGTTCTGGGACATATTGATTTTTTTCAGAATAATCTGTTTTATAAAAACACATGGGATGTGGATTTAACAGGACAGGCATTGGCAGATAAACGTCTGATTGCACAAATTAGATCTGAAAAGGGCAGGTGGGTTGATTATGCCATTGAGTTTGCCCGCGGGATTGATAATCTTGTGGGATATTACCAAGAGTTAAACCAGTTACATCAAGTGTGTTTGGCCCACCAGTTAATCCTATACTAACAGCATCTTGAAAGACTTCATAGTCAGTTACAGCGACATTATCAGTAAAATAGATTTTTATTTTGATATATTTTTACAAAAAATTAGAAAAGTACCACAGCATGAGTATATAAAAGAGATCACACGATATAATGTTTTAAACAAAACAGATGAAGATTTTTTTGATGAAGTTAAAGAAAAACACCCTGAATTTGCAGAACTTTATAAAAAAGAGCTCTTCCGTAAAATAGAATATGACTCAGATGTTATGCAGTTTATAATCCAACACTCACCTTTTTTAAAAGAGGAGGAAAACCAGTGGATTAAATCTGTGATTCAAATTGTCAGAAATACCTCTCTCTATTTCCAGCCTCAGATCAGAACAAAAATAATGAATGAGGGGTGGGCAAGCTACTGGCATGAGTATCTGTTTATGAAAGATGACAGGATAAAAGGTCATGAAGTAGATTTTGCCAAGGTTAATGCCAGTGTAACAGCCATGCCAAAAGTTGGATTGAACCCCTATGCTCTCGGTTTAAGAATGTTCCAGAATATTAAAGATATGGAAGACAAAGGGCGCTATTCATTTGATTTTTTGTTTTTAAAAGATGAAGTTGCAAGGAAAAAATATACTCAAAATAAAAATCGTGGTGATGAATTTATTCTTGATGTTCGTGAAAATTTTATTGATTTTACATTTATTAATACATTTATTGATCAGGATTTTATTGCAAAACACAAGCTTTTTGTCACAGGCAAGTATCTAGACCAATCTTCAATGAAATGGAAATATTATATAAAATCCAAAAAAGCTGATGATTATAAACAGATGATCATTGATACTCTTTATCATCCACCTCAGATATTTGTGGATAAAACTGCCACAAAAGGAGGTATTTTATATCTTAACCATAAATTTGAAAACAAACCATTAAAGATTGATTATATTGAAAATACCATGATTGGTATTGAGTATTTGTGGGGAGGTCCGATTCACCTTGAGACAAGTGAACCTGCAGTATCTAAAAAAACAGCTGCAAATTATGCCAGCTTCTGGGATCCGGGAGCGGCAGGCACAAAAACTGCTGGGAAAAGTCCTGAAGATATCAAATGGAAAAGGGTGCGTTATGTGATGGAAAAGCGCAAACTTCATAAACAGGAGTTATAATTTAATATGGAAAATAAAAGTTTAAAAAGAAGATCCATTGATCACACCATAGATCTTTTGGATGAAAATATTATTGATTATAAAAGGCTTAAGCCCATCTCCTTTGAAGAATTTTTAAATATTTTGACTGCGCAGCCTTCCAGGGTTTTAAGAAATATTTTTCAGGCCTTCCATGACATGATAAAAAGTTATGTTAAAGAATCAGAAAATTCAATATCCACCAATGTTGATGAATTGATTTTTACCAATTATGATTGTTCCAGGCTTTTTGTTGAAGACTCTGAGAATCCATATTTTACTGATATGCTTTTTGCCAATCGGTTTATGAAACAGATGGAATATTTGCGCCATGGTGCACAACAGAATCGAATATATATTTTCCACGGGCCGCACGGTTGCGGCAAGAGCACTTTTTTAAACAATTTATTAAAAAAATTTGAGCTTTATGCAAATACCGAGGAAGGCTTAAGGTATGAAATAGTGTGGCGCCTTGATATTAATAAATTAAAAGATAAAGATGATTCTGTGTCTGTATCTGCCTTTGAAAAACTTATGCATTTTGTTGAAAAGAGAGAAGATACTCAATTTACGCCTGAATCCAATGAGCAGGAAGCTGATAAGAGAATCATTTCCGATAGACACAGTGATTATCTTGAAATTCCCTGTATTTCCCATGATAATCCTTTTCTTGTAATACCCAAGGATCAAAGAAGGATAGTTTTAGACGAACTGATTAAAAATGATGAATTCAAATGGCGTCTCTTCACTGAAAAAGAGTATGAATGGGTTTTTAAAGAAGATGTCTGCACCATCTGTTCTTCCATTTATCAATTTTTGCTGGAGCGTCTGGAAAACCCTTCCAAAGTTTTTGAAATGCTCTATGCAAGACCCTATTATTTTAACCGCCGCCTTGGAAATGGTATCAGTGTCTTTAATCCGGGAGACCGCCCCTTAAAGCAGAATGTGATTTCAAACCAGATGCTGCAAAACAAAATTAATTCTCTGCTCCAGGACAGTAATGTGATCAATTATATCTATTCAAGGTTTGCAAAAATAAATAATGGAATATATGCACTTATGGATATAAAATCACATAATGTGGATCGCATGGTTGAGCTCCATAATATCATCAGTGAAGGGCTTCACAAGGTAGAAGACATTGAAGAGCGCGTTAATTCCCTCTTTTTTGCATTGATGAATCCTGAAGATAAAAAAAATATCCGTGACTTTCCCTCTTTTGAAGACAGGATTCAATATATTGATATTCCCTATGTCCTTGATACTAAAACAGAAGTTAAAATCTATAATAATATTTTTGGCAGACATATCAAAGGCAGCTTTATGCCCATGGTGCTTGAAAATTTTGCCAGAATTATTATTTCCACAAGAATCGGTAAAAAATCCCTGGCACTGGCTGACTGGATCAAGGAACCAAAGAAATATGAGAATTTTTGTGATGATAAGCTGATGCTTCTGAAAATGGAGCTGTTTTCTGCCAATATACCCGAATGGCTTGCGGAAGATGATATTAAATCACTTGATAACAAAGTTCTAAAAAAAATTATTGCCGAGTCTGAAATTTATGGAAAAGAGGG
>CAXMTQ010000115.1:0-7265 GCA_964196205.1 uncultured Desulfobacula sp. | reverse complement strand
TGGCAGATAACATCATTGATTGAGACACATACACTTTTGGGAAAGCCCCTGTAATTCAGAGGTGCTGGAATCGCTCCAGCTTTTATAGTCTCTTCATGGACAAAGGTATTGATATCATCTGTTTTCAGCCCTGGTTCAATCATGTTTTCAACCTGGTCAAGAATTGATAATAAAAGCAAGCCGCTTTTTTTTATCCCTTTGATTTCATGGGGCTCTTTTATATGTATATCATATCTTCGTTTGTATTCTTCTTTTATACTGACTTCTATTTTTTTATTTCTACAGCAATTTTTATATTTTTTCCCGCTGCCGCAGGGGCATAGCCTGTTTTGTCCAATTTTTACAGATTTATGTTTCATTTAATTTAAAGCTCCTGCTGGATATCCCCATAATGAATGGGGATAAGCATTTTTAATTTGAATTTTGATTAGGTCTCCAATTATTGCAGATTCAGACGGAAAATGAACAATTTTATTGCAAGCACTTCTTCCTGTCATCTGTTCCATATTTTTGTGATTGTTTTTAAACCCATTGTGCTTTTTAGCACTTTGTCCTTCAACCAGTATTTCAAGAGTTTTTCCGACTAACTCCAGGTTTTTCTGTTTTGTATAATGTTCTTGTAATTCCAACAATTTCTTTAGTCTGTCAAGCTTTTCCTTTTCATCAACCTGATGAGAAAATTTTGATGCAGGGGCAGAAGACCTGTCAGAATAAGCAAAGGCAAATATGGAATCAAACTTGATTTCACGTAAGAGATCCATTGTTTCATTAAAATCATCCCTTGTTTCAGAAGGAAACCCGACAATGATGTCAGTAGAAATTCCAATCTCAGGGCATTGCTTTTTAAGGTCTGAAATCCTTTTGATATATGTTTGTCTCGAATACCCACGGTTCATTTTTTTAAGGATTTTGTCGGATCCTGATTGTACAGGCAGATGAAGATGGTTGCAGACTTTATCAAGATCCCTTATAGCATGGATCAGGTCCATGGAGAGATCTTTGGGGTGGGAAGTGGCAAATCTGATTCTTTGGATTCCTCTGATTTTACTGACCTGTACCAAAAGTTCAGCAAATGAGATCTGCCCCTCCTGCTGACCATAGGAATTAACATTCTGCCCAAGAAGGTTTATCTCTTTAACACCTGATTTTGCAAGCAGAGAAATCTCTTTAATAATACTTTCAGGATTCCGGCTTCTCTCTTTGCCTCTGACATAAGGTACAACGCAATAAGTACAGAAATTTTCACACCCCTGCATGATGGTAACAAACCTGGAGATTTTATTCTTTTTAAAATTTAAAGTGTCCTGCTCCAGAATAGTTGACTCTGCAGCATCTGATTCATCAATATTTGATTCTAAAAGAGCAGGCATTATTTCATAAAATTTTTCAGAATCTTCTATATCCACGATTCTATTTTTACCTGCTTTAACAGCATCTATATGCTTACCAAATCTTGAAAAAGCCTGGGTTCCCAGGACAATATCAAGATGAGGCACTCTTTTAAATGCTTTTTTCCCCTCCTGTTGCGCCACACATCCTGCCATTACTATGATTATATCAGGATTTTTTTTTTTTATTCTGGCAAACCGCCCGAGAAAACTGAATGCTTTTTCTTCAGCCTTATGGCGGATGGAGCAGGTGTTGCAGATTACTATATCAGCTTGATCCATATCACGGGTTTGTCTATATCCATTGAAATTTAATATTAAAGCAAGTTTTTCAGAATCATATACATTCATCTGGCAGCCAATGGTATTTATATATGCAGATCCCTTAAATTTCACTGAATTTAAAATCCTTTTCCAGATCTTTAACAATCATTTGAGCTGTTTTTACACGGTCCGGTGCAATGGCAAGCCTGATATGGCCTTTTGCAGAATTTAGAGTTGTAGCAACTGCAACTCCTTCATGGCCTTCAAAAATAAATTTTATAAATCCGATCATGGTCCTATCAACAATATACTCTTTAAGGATAGTTTTCATATATTTTTATTTCTTTGTTTAAGGGTTTCCACAAAAATAACTTTACATTTTGACAATTAATTTTTAAGTGAGCCCTAAACTTTTAAATATATCATTATTTATTAAAATTTTAAATCTTTTTGCTGAATATTTTTTTACCAAATTGACTTTATAGACTTTTGCCTATATAAATTCATTCTTAAATCAATGGAAACAATACTTAAATATTTTAAACCTGATGAGAAGCAGATTGATCTTTTGACCCATGGCCTTGGTTGCCACAGGATTCTGTCAAGTCTGCTTATTGCCAGGGGAATCACTGATATTGAAGATGCCCGGTTTTTTTTAAATCCAAATTTCAAAAACCTTATTGATCCTTTTTTGATAAAAGATATGGATAAGGGAGTACAACGAATTTTCACAGCCATAAAAAACAGGGAAAAAATTCTTGTTTTCGGTGATTTCGATGCCGACGGCGTCACATCTACTGCACTTTTATCTGAATTTCTAGAACACTGCAATGCCAATATTTCATGGTATATTCCCCATCGAATAAAAGAGGGCCACTCTCTGCAATCAGATCATATTCAAATGGCGGTGGACCAGGATATTGATTTACTTATTACTGTTGACTGCGGTGTTACAAGCCACGATGCTGTCAAAAAAGCCAAATTAGAGGACATTGATATTATTATCACGGACCACCATGAACCTGATGGAGATCTGCCTGAATCCCTGGCAGTGATTAACCCTAAAAGAGAAGATTGTTATGCCGGACTGGAGCAGCTTGCGGGTGTGGGTGTTGTTTTTTTTCTTGTCATGGCTTTAAGAAAATTTTTAAGGGCTAAAAACTTCTGGGAAGAGATTTCAGAACCAAATCTTACAAATTATTTAGATCTGTTTGTCATTGGAACAATCGGAGACATGGTTCCATTAATTCGTGAAAACCGGATACTTTGTGTTGCAGGCATAAAAAAAATAAGGCAGGGAAGCAGGCTCGGCTTGCAATCTATTGCCAAAATCTGCAGGCTGGATTTTAAAAAAATAGATTCAGATGATATATCATTCAAAATTGTTCCAAGAATTAATGCGGCCGGAAGGATATCCCATGCCAGGATTTGTGTTTCTCAACTGATTAATACAGATATTGTAAATGCTGAAAAAACCGCATCTCTTCTTGACCAGTTAAATGTTAAAAGGCAGAAAATTGAGCAGGAGATAGTAAAGGAAATTGAAAACAAAATATTAGACAATCCTGAGCTTTTACAAAAAAAAATTCTGCTTTTATGGGATGACAAATGGAATCCAAGTGTCCTGGGAATTGTTGCATCAAGATTATCAAAAAAATATTCCTGCCCTGTAATTTTACTATCCAGTGCTCAAGAGAATGCAGTTGGTTCTGGCCGAAGTATAAACAGTATCAATATCTTCCAAGCCCTTCAAAAAAATCAATCCCTGCTTATAAAATTTGGCGGCCATGCAATGGCATGTGGTCTTACTATTATAAAAGAAAACCTTGTCACACTTTATGAAAATTTGAACCAATATTTGGAGGAAACCTGTTCAGAGCAGGACTTTCAAAAAACAAAATTTATTGATGCTGTTCTTGATATTGAAGATATTAATTACAGCCTGGCAAGAGAAATTGACCAGTTAAGACCTTTTGGCATCGCTAACCCGGAACCTCTTTTTTTATGCAAAAATATCAATGTAAAATCTTCTTATTTAATTGCCGGCAGGCATAGAAAAATGGTTCTTGAAAATGCTGATCTCTCTGACTCTAATCAGGTAGAAGCCCTCCATTTCAATATAAATGACCCCGATAACATGCCAAATTTTTATCCACAAATTGCCTTTAAGCTTAAAATAGATAAATTTAAAAAAAACAGAGCTCAGATTATTATTGAACAACTTTAGATTTAGCTTGAAAAACAGTTTGTTTTTATTGTATATATACTGATTAATATTTTATGATTTTTGATAATTTAAGGATAAATAAATGGCTAAAATCTTTTATACCGGGAACAAGGAAGAAAAACTTCTTTCCAGAATCGAATCTTCCAAAGAGCGGGAAAGAATTCGAACAATAACCACAATCCGGGACAATATAGAAACCTTCAGCAATAAAATCTCTATGAAACTCATTGAAAAAGGTCTTATTGAGACTGTCTCCAAATCCAGTGTTGAAAAGCAGATAGTGCGATGTCTTGACACTCTCTGCACAGCAGAAGATTTTGATATTGATTATATGGTTGCCCCTTTTCGAACTCTTATTTCAAACCCTAATATTGCAAGTTTGTATTTAACAGCTTTTATCGTGGAAAAACTTATTAATCATAAAGATATTGTTGATATTTACGGAAGCGATGAAGACATCTATTTTTGTATTAATAAAGAACTTCTAAAATTTGTATCAAACTCCTAAATCGTATCCTGCCGAAAACCAGTACCCGTGTTTGAGCAAAAAGTTGCCCATATGTGAGGCGCAAAAACTTTTGCAACCGGAGTGTACTGTTGTACATGAGGATTGCAAAAGTTTGAAGCAACGAAGCAGATGGGTGAGTTTTTGCTTAAACACTATTTGTGGACATGGGGATGCTTACCATGCTTATGAACATGCTCATGTCTATGAATATGAATCTTCTCATCCGTTAAAATTTTCCCACTCTCCATGGAATAAATCTTATCAGTTACAGATTTAATAAAATCAAAGTCATGGGAGATCACTAAATAAGTAATATCAAGATCATTGAGAATGTTAATCAACTTTTCTCTTACCCTGTTATCCAGGCCTGCTATCGGTTCATCAAGCAGTAAAACTTCAGGTTCCATTGCAAGAACTGCTGCCAGGGCAACAAGGCGTTTTTGACCGCCTGACATCCTATGTGTAACAGTTTTCTCAACACCCTGAATTCCAAGTTTTTCAAGAGTTTCTTTTGCAATTTCAACGGCATCCTTCTGGGAAAATCCAAGATTCAAAGGTCCGAATGCAACATCTTCCAATACTGTGGGGCAAAACAGTTGATCATCAGAATCCTGAAAAAGTAATCCAACTTTTGAGCGAACAAGAATAAAATCTTTTTCCTGTTTTAACCTGCTTCCGAAAATCTCTATGATTCCAGAATCTGGTTTGCAAAGTCCCATTATTGTATGGAGCAAAGTTGTTTTCCCGGACCCGTTAGGAGCCATCATCCCCAGACGATCACCTCTGTTAATTTCAAGATCAAGAGTGTCCAGTGTACAAATAGCTGAGCCTGGATATGAAAAAGTGATGTCTTTTAATTTAATTATATTTTCTTTATTATTCATTGTTAAATCCATATAATTTCAAGTATGAAAAGGCTTAACCCCATAACAAATACGCTGATTAAAAAAATGAGATTGAATCCGTTAGCCTTGTAAATATCAAGGCTGTAAAATTTTTGATTAAACCCCCTGCACAACATTGCCTGGTGAACTCTTTGAGCTCTCAGAGATGCCCTGACAAAGAGCATGCCTGCAAGATAGGCAAAAGTTTTATAGGAGTGAATATTGGTTTTAGGCCTAAATCCTCTAAATTTGGCAGCACGCAAAAGTCTTTTGTATTCATCTTCAATAACCGCAATATATCTATATGACATCAACAAAAGAAAAATCAATTTGTCCGGCACATAAAGTTTATGAAGACCGTTTCCAAGGCTGGCAATACTCATTGTGGCAATAAGGCTTGTAAAAAAGAGCAATATGGTAATGGATTTAAGGGTAATTTTACAACACAAAATTACACCTGTGCCTGATATCTTTAACCAGGAAAACTGGTATAATATTTGCCCGTCAAATGTTATTGGAATAAGTATCCAGATCATTAAAAGAAACCAGAAAACAGGTTTTATACGCTCAATGACATCTTTTCTATTCAATCTTGCCATTACAATTAAAACAGTAGAAATTATAAAGTATAATACTGCAACAAAAAAATTGTCACAAAGTGCTGCTGCAAAGGATAAAATAAGCACAGCAACAATTCTTGTTTTTGGATCAAGTTTATGGATAAAAGATTGGCCAGAGGCAAATTTTTCTTCAATCACTTTTTTTACGTCTTTTTTTAAAAAATTTTAAAACCATGGCAAGAAGGAAAATTATTCCAACTCCGGTAATTATTTTATAAAGAGATGGATTTTCTTCAAGTTTTGCTTTGGTTTCCATGGCAGTTTTAATATCATCATTTGATGGATTATTCCTAAGCTCATTTTCAGATATTTTCCAATGGGCTTTGTGTCCTGTGCCTGCATCAAGATTTAAAACAAGACCTGATTTAATATTTTCAGGTATTTTAAATGAGTATTTACCCTGGTTATCGCTCTTCCCTTTCAGAACAAGCTCTCCTTCACCATTCATAACACTGATATTACAGTTCTTTGCCTCTCTTTTTGAACCAAAATGACTTTCAGAAAAAATCATTCCATCTTCCACCCAGGCAAATATGATAACCTTATGGGCATGTACAAAACCTGCTGGTATTAAAGTTAAAATAATAATAAACAAAACTGATATCTGTTTTATTTGCACTTTTTTCATAATTTTTTTGGAATAATTTCAGGATAGACTTTTAAAAGAAATGTAACACAAAAGCCTGTTACAACACCTTCAATTATCATAACAGGAATATAAGTCATGATAATGGCTAAGCTTGTCTCAAAAAAATTTTTATCAGTAAACCACAGCGCAACTCCCAACAGTAGAGAAGAAAACAAAATGGAAAAAAAACCTGCCAGAAAACCTGCTGTAAAGTTAAGTTTTGATGATTTACCAAGCAATGGCAGAAAAAGATAATGCACAAGCACAGCTGGAACAGCCATGATAACAACATTCACGCCCAGTGCAGTTAAGCCTCCATATTGGAAAAAAATGGACTGTAAAAGCAGTGCTGTCAAGATTGCAGGGATTGCAGCAAATCCGAGCAACAATCCCAAAATTCCGTTTAAAACCAGATGAACACTGGCAGGCCCTATATTTATATGAATCAATGATGCCACAAAAAAAGCAGATGCTAAAATTGCCACATGCACTATTTTATCATAATCAATTTTTTTTAAACCTATGCCGGTTCCGGTAACAGCAATTACAGCTCCTGCACTTAAAACCTGCCCTGAAAGAATACCTTCTGAAATATGCATCTATTTTTCCTGCCAGCTTTCAAATTTCACCCATAAAACAGCACCAAGTTCTATATCTTTTTCCTGGGTTTCATGCATCATTTTCCTGTCTGATGTATTTAATGCTGCAAATCCCCACCAACCTGAAACAGGAGCAGCATAACTAAA
>CAXMTQ010000114.1:7118-7353 GCA_964196205.1 uncultured Desulfobacula sp. | reverse complement strand
GTTTTAAACTAAATCATACCACCTGAGTTCATTTTTAGTATTCACTGCATATGTATTCCTGGCTGCACATTATAACAATTGAACCTGATTATGTGCCTGGTAATTTTTTTTATTTTTTAATAAAAACTTATTGCGAATTGAGTTATGAATTTGATGATTTCAAAAAAAACAGAGCCTATTTTTTTATCAAGCAAGACTGCGTTCTACATCGTCGGGAAGAAAAAACTGCAAAACG
>CAXMTQ010000114.1:0-7108 GCA_964196205.1 uncultured Desulfobacula sp. | reverse complement strand
TAATGTTAAGCAGAATAAATTTATTTTGTTGGATTGGCCAGATAATAATTTAAAAAACAGGATAGCTAAATTGACGATATCTGATACCCCAAAAAAAACAAACAAACATATCGTCCTGCATAGCGTGCCGCACAAACATAAATTTTCAAAAAAAATTCTTTCCAAAGGAATTCATGGGTTATTTTATCAACATGATACGCTTAAAAATTTTACAAAAGGAATTACTGCAGTATTGAATGGAGAGTTGTGGTTTCCCAGAGAGACAATGGTCAGGTTTATGAGCAACGAAATTGAAAACGTTCCCTCTAAAACAAGTATTGCAGACAAGTTAAGTCCGAGACAGGTTGAGGTATTGTCAATGATTGCTGTTGGGAAGACCAATAAAGAAATTTCAGAAGAACTTTACATCAGTCCAAATACTGTCAAAAATCACCTTTATACTGTTTTTAAAAAAATTAATGTGACCAACAGGATTCACGCGTCTCTCTGGGCTGCGGTCAATTTGTAGTAAAATTAGTGGTAGGCACGAGCAGACTTGAACTGCTGACTTCTACCGTGTCGAGGTAGCACTCTACCAACTGAGTTACGCGCCTTTAATTTTCTGTTTAACTAACAAACACCCTGGGTTGTGTCAAGAAAAACGTGATTTTATTAATTTACTTCCAGGTTGGATTCGTTTGTCGTTTCAACCTTTTGAGAATCCTCTTTTAATAAAAAAGATTGTCCTTTTTCAATAAACCTGATGTTTAGAAAATCATCTCTCACATCTGAAATCTCCAGACCAAAGCTGTTAAATGTTTTAAGCATAAGCATGTCTGCAAACTGAGAGGATTTCCCCTTATAAAAAATCTGCATGACAGCATAGTTGGAACCCATTTCACTGGGCTGCATATTCTCAATTCCAGGCATCTGTTTTAATTTTTGTTTTAATGCAATAAACCTTGGCAGGAATTTTTCCCCCTCTATATTAACCTCAAAGGCATGCTCTTTCCTTAAATTCTGGGTCCAGAAAGTGTTGACTTTATCTACCAGATCTACAGCTGACAGTTTTGCAGCCCTGGAAACCGCAAGGATATTTCCCTCTTTTTCAATATTACTTTTTGCTGCAGCCTGAACCCTTGATTCAATAACTTTTTCGCCGGTTTCAAGATAATATCCTTCAAGATTGATCTCACTGTTAAATGTTTTTTCCTGGCCCATGCGATTAATGGCTTCTGACGATTTTGCTTTTCCAAAAATAATCATATCTGCTTTCATCTTTGTGCCAAGCTTTTTGGCAGCTTCAACATCATGTATGGAATCAAAGGTGATATTATAAAAAGAGGGATCAGGGCGTGGTTCACTGTTTCCTGTAAGAATAAACCGCTCTTGTACCATTTTATTGACAATAATTTTTTCAGCCAGTGATTGATATGGAATTGAATTATTTCCCCACCAGTATTTGGATAAAAGATCTGACGGTGTCTTTTCTACAATAAAAAGTAGAATCACAGGTTTATCCTGACCGGTATTGAGGATTCTTGCATTGGTCAGGGTTTGTTCAAGAAGTATAAGATCCACCTTGGATTCAACACCTACAAGGTAACGACCATTGTTTTCAATGCCGCCAAGAACACGGTATGTAATGATATAGTCAGAGGCATGGGAAACTATCTGGTTATAAAAAAAGTCAAGATTTGATGCCATAACCTGTTTTGGCACAAGTGAAATAAAAGCATTTTGCAGTGCAATTTTCAATGCATCAGATACAGCTGCCTGTTTGGCATGCCGTATATTATGATTTATAATTTTCCTGCTGCCCGTACTGACTCCAGTCAAGATGTCGGAATTTCCGGCTGCAAACAAAGGTTCAAGCATGAATATCATACCGGCCAATAAAACCATAAGACCCATAGCTGCTTTTTTCTTAGACATCTTTATTTATACCTTTCTTTCAATGGAATAATCTGCAATCTGACATAAAAGCTCTCTGGATTGGCAATCAGGAAAAATATTTAAGAATGCTTTTGCTTTTTTTACATAATCCCTTGCTTTTTGCTCAGTATATTCAATTCCTTTATATGCATACAGTTTTTCTTTTAATTGTTCAAACTGATTAGAGGAAAATTTGGTTGACGTTATGGTATTTTCCATCCTTTCTTTATCTTTTGAAGATGCATTGGAAAGACTGTGGATCATGGGCAGTGTGAGTTTACCTTCTCTAATATCAGCTCCTGGATTTTTTCCAAGTTCTTTTGCACTTGCTGTAAAATCCAAAAGATCATCAGCCATTTGAAAAGCCATTCCAAGGTGAAATCCATATTGCTCCAAGGCATTCTCTTCCTCTTTATCAGCCTTTGCAAGGATTGCTCCGCTTTTACAGGCACCCTGGATTAAAACTGCTGTCTTTCTTTTAATGATTTCAAGATACTCCTCTTCACAAAGATCAAGCTTGCCCTTTTTGTCAAGCTGGTCTATCTCTCCCTGGGACATATCCCGGGTGATTTTTGCAATCACTGAGATAATATCGGGTTCCCTGGTTTTTGCCGCAATCTCAAGTGCTGCAGCGAGAAGAAAATCTCCAGTTAAAACAACTTTTGAAGCTGACCATTTTGTATGGGCAGCTTTTTTACCACGTCTGATTTCAGCTTCATCCACAACATCATCATGTAAGAGAGTGGCAGCATGAAGATATTCAAACAGAACAGAAAATTCAATTTCAAAACCATTATAATAATTGCAGAGTCTGGCACTGTGGATCATTAAAAGAGGTCGCAGCCTCTTGCCTCCGCTGAATAGAAGATGGGAAGCAATTTCTTTAACAAGTTTCAGGTTTGGATTCAGATTTTGTTCAAGGGCGATTTCAACCTTTTCAAGATCAGGTGCAACCTGTTCAATGATTTTTTGTTTTAAGCCCTTTGTCATGCAATCACTCCTGCAATGTCATATTCAAATCCATCTGTAATTCTTACATTAATAAAGGTACCTATTTCAAGCTCATTCTCATAAATAAATGTTACACCATCCACCTCGGGAGCCTGAAACATTGTTCTGGCAATGTATAAACCCGGTTCTGGATTTTCTTCCACAAGCACCTCAAATGTTTTTCCAACATATTGATTATTAACCTCCTGGGATATCCTGGCCTGGGCTGCCATTATTATATCATGCCTCTCTTCTGCCAGATCTTTATGGATATGATTCTTCAGATGATGGGATTTAAGATCCAGAGAATCTGAATAGGTAAACACCCCGAGGTGATCAAATTTAATATCCTTGATAAACTGCATCAATATATTAAAATCCTCTTTGGTCTCCCCTGGAAATCCAACTATGATAGTTGTCCGTAAAACAGCTTGAGGATCAATTTGCCTGATGGTTTTAAAAAGAGTGTAAAGATCTGAGTTTGTATAGGAGCGCCCCATTTTTTTCAGTATCCTGGAACAAGCATGCTGGATCGGGACATCATAATAAGAACAGATATTATTATGATTTTTTACAGAGAGGATAATCTCCCGGGTCAATGTTTCCGGATGAGTATATAAAAATCGTATCCAGGCGGGGTTCTGGTTATTATTCAATGTCTTAGCCAAAGATATCAGAACATGTTCAAACCCTGTCCCATCATGCAGATCCTGACCATAATCAGTTGTGTTTTCAGCAGTGAGAATAATCTCTTTAACTCCCCTGGAAATCAGGTTTTCTGCCTCTTTACATATATCTTCCTTTGGTCTTGATCGCTGCATCCCTCTTAGCTGGGGGATAATACAATAGGTGCATTTTCTGTTACACCCTTCTGAAACCTTGATATAGGCAAAAACTTCGGAAGTCAGCTGCCTGGGTTCCAGAAGATTTTGAAACTCTCTTATATTGGGATCAGGAAAAAGAGTTAATGTTTTAACTTGTTTATCCTCCACCACATCCACAATATGATCACATGCTCCTGTACCCAGAAACGCATCCACTTCAGGCAGCGTGGAAACAAGGCTTTTATCATCTTTATATCTCTGGGAAAGGCAGCCTGTGACAATGAGTTTTTTACATTTTCCTTTTCTCTTTAATTCTGCCATTTCCAGAATAACATCAACAGCCTCATCAGAGGCTGTTGATATAAATCCACATGTATTGACAATAATAATCTCTGCCAGGGAGGGGTCATCTGTTATGCTGTGACCAAAAGCCACAAGTTTTCCCAGCATAATCTCACTGTCAACCTGATTCCTTGAACATCCAAGGGTTTCAAGAAAAATGATCATATTGCCTTGGTCATCAAATCTCCAAGCTGTTTTGAAAATCTTGCAGGATTATCCAGTTTACCGCCTTCACTTATAACAGCAATATCAAAAAGAAGTTCACTGTAATCTGTTAATACCGGATTGGTGGTATCTGTTTCAAAAAGCTCCTTGATTTTCCCCATTACAGGATGGTTTACATTGACTTCCATGACTCGCTTCTGATCTGGAGTTTTCTGACCCGAAGCCTTCATGATTTTTTCCATGTATGCACTCATACCGTAATCATCGCCGGAGAGACAGGAGACAGAATCTTTAAGACGGTTGGATACAGTAACATCCTTGACCTTTGCTTCAAGTTTGCCCTTGAGAAAAGCCAGAAGCGCTGAATACTCATTTTTCTTTTCATCATCCACCTTGTCAAGGTCAAGATCTCCTTTTTCTGCACTTTTAAGTTTCTTTTCCTTGTATTCTGGCAGAGATTGGGTCACCCATTCATCAACGGGATCAATCATCAAGATGACTTCATAATCTCTTGCTTTCAAGGATTCAAGCAGGGGAGAATTCATAAGGGATGTAATGTTTTCTCCGGTAAGATAGTAAATCTCTTTTTGATCCTCTTTCATGTTCTCGATATATTCATCAAGAGAGACATATTTATCACCTGATTTGGTGGTTTTGTATCTTAAAAGAGCAGCAAGTCTCTCCTTGTTTTCAAAATCCGTTGGAATACCGGCTTTCAGTGCCTGACCAAACTCATTGAAAAACTCTTCATATCTCTCTTTTTCCATGCCTTCAAGGGTGCTAAAAATCTGTTTTACAAGATTTTTCTTTATATTTCTGACAAGCCGGTCTTCCTGAAGAATCTCCCGGCTTACATTAAGGTTCAGATCAGGAGCATCCACAACTCCCTGGACAAAGCCAAGATATTCAGGCAGCAGTTCCTTGCAGTCATCCATAATAAACACGCGCTTGCAGTAAAGCTGCATTCCATTTTTTCTTTCCGGCCTGAACAGATCCATTGGAGCCTTGGAAGGCAGATACATAAGTACATCGTATTCAGTTACCCCTTCAAATCTTTTATGAATGGTTTCCAAAGGTTTGTCCCAGTTATGGCTGATATGTTTGTAAAACTCTTCATGTTCTTTTTCTGTCACATCATCCTTAGACTTTGACCAGATGGCTTTTCTGGAATTGATAGTTTCATCTTTTCTGACTTTTTTAAATGTATCTCCAATTGGTTTGCCATCTTTATCTTTAATGATCTCATTTTCAGGAAGGGGTTCTGTTTTTTCAACATTCATAATAACAGGATAGGTTACAAAATCAGAGTGTTTCTTCACAATATGCTGGATAGTATACTCTTCTGTAAAATTCTGATCACCATCCTGAGCATCTTTCAAGAAAAGGGTGACATCAGTTCCTCTTTTTTCCTTTTCAAATTCCTGAATTGTATATGATCCCTGCCCGTCAGACTCCCACCTGGTACCCATCTCTTCACCGGGCGCTTTTGTATCAATCCTGACTTTGTCAGCAACAATAAATGCAGAATAAAAGCCCACACCAAACTGACCTATAAGATCAGTTGAAAGCGTATTCTCTTTTTTTGATTTTTCCAAGGCTTCCATAAATGCAGCCGTGCCTGACTGGGCAATGGTTCCAATATTATCATTAACCTCGTCAAAGGTCATTCCAATACCATTGTCAGAAACCTGGAGGGTATTGTTTTCAGAATCAATGGAAAGACGGATATGATAATCATTGTCATCGCTGAACAGATCAGGATCTGTCTGCTCCTTGAATCTTGCCTTGTCAATGGCATCGGAAGCATTTGAAATAAGCTCCCTTACAAAGATTTCCCTGTTGGAATACAGAGAATTGATAATAAGGTGCAAGAGCTGCTGCACCTCGGTTTTAAACTTACGTGTTTTTTTTGTTCCCATTACTTAACTCCTTGTATTTTTGTTTTTAAAATTATCACTAAAAATTATTTTAATAATAATTGTAGCAAAAACCAAAATGTCAAGTTATGCCATGGGAATTTTGGGAAATAATACATTTGCCATGCTGCCGAGGATTTATCTCAAGCACTAATATGGTCTTACCGTCAACTTCAAAAATATCAGATGAATATGTTTGATTCATTTTATCCTTAAATACTGTTTTAGACTTTTTTTTCTGTATCAATATTTGATTTGGTTGTAAAGAATTGGTTCAAAACACATACAAAGGATGGTATGATAATAAGATTTGGAACAGGCATTAAGAAAATCAGTTCCAGACAATTTTAAAATTAACGAAAAAGGGAAGTAAAAATGACTATATGCTCTAAAGGTAATGTTCTAAAAGAATTACTCCGATTATTAAAATTAGAAAAGATAGAAGAAAATATTTTCAGGGGTCAGAGCCAGGATCTCGGCTTTGGAAATGTCTTTGGCGGTCAGGTTGTGGGTCAGGCTTTATCTGCTGCTTGCCAGACTGTTACCCTTGATTTTCATGCCCACAGTCTTCATGGATATTTTATGCTGGCAGGGGATGCAACAAAACCCATTGCCTATACTGTAGACTGCATCCGCGATGGGAAAAGCTTTGTCACCCGCCGGGTGGTGGCAATTCAGAACGGCCGTGCCATTTTCTCCATGGCTGCTTCTTTTCACAGGCAGGAGCAAGGATATGAGCATCAGGACTTGATGCCGGATATTGATGGGCCTGAAAATATAGAATCTGATATTGAGATGTATAGACGTCTTTCTGATAAAATACCCAAAACAATTCTTGAAAAATTGCTGTGCAAAAAACCCATTGAAATGCGGGTTGCTAATCCAATGGACCCCTTTGACCCAAAAGCCATGTCACCGGAAAAATATGTCTGGTTCAAGGCCATTGATAAGATCCCC
>CAXMTQ010000113.1:2845-7354 GCA_964196205.1 uncultured Desulfobacula sp. | reverse complement strand
GGTAGTTCAAAAACTTTGTATAAAATTGGTTTTTTATAATCTCAATCTTTTATGGAAGGTGGAATTATGAAACTTTATGCCAAAAAAGAATCTTTTTTCTTGAAACAATTTATCCAGACGCTTAATCAGGAAATGATCCCCCTTGAAGTTGTTGATATAAACGGTAATTCATATTCAACTGCCCAGCATAATATCAAGCATAAAATTCTTATTAAAGATCAAAAATTTTTTCAAGCCCTTATCAGCCCCGATGCATTATCCCTTGGCGAAGCTTATATAAAAGGATATTTTGATATATCCGGCAGTATAAAAGAGCTTTATGAAGTGTGCTGTGCCAGATTGCTTAAAAAAGAGCAAAAGAAGAGTATTGTAAAATTTTGCTCTAAGTTTTTTGTTAAACCAAGGCAAAGAGAGAAGGAAAACATTGAATATCACTATGATACTCCAAGCGATTTTTATCGGGTTTTCCTGGGAAAAACCATGGGATATACATGTGGTTATTATGTGAACCAAAAGGCCACAATGGATGACGCACAAAATGAAAAAATGGATATTATATGCAGAAAATTAAGGCTGAAAAAAGGTGAGAAACTTCTTGATATTGGCTGTGGATGGGGTAATTTTGCTGTTTATGCAGCAAGATATTATCAGGTTGATGTAACAGGAATTACATTGAGCCTTGAACAAAAAAAGTATGCGTTAAAATTGATCGAAAAAGAGGGACTCTCACATAAAATAGATATAAAAATTTTAAATTACAGGGATCTTGGCTCTGAAAAATTTGATAAAATTTCATGCATTGGAATGTCAGAACATGTAGGCAAGTCAAATATGTCTGATTTTTTTAAAATTGTTCACAAAAGCCTTAAAAAAGGCGGGCTTTTCATGCAGCATACCATCACCACAAATACCAAAAGAGCAAAAGGCCATGAAAATTCATTCCTTGATAAATATATGTTTCCCGGCGGTGAGCTTATGTTTGAGAACGAACTTGTAAAACTTGCCGGCTCTTCCGGTTTTGAACTTTTAAATGCAGAAAATTTCAGAACCCATTATATAAAGACGCTGAATGACTGGATAATGCGTATGGAAAAGCAAAAAGAGAAATTATTAAAGATTGTCTCTGATAATGTCTATCGTATTTACCATGTTTTTTTCATAGGGTCATTGATCTCTTTTAAGGCAAAGGACATTGCCCTTTTCCAAAATCTTTTTTATAAAAATATAGCTAAGAACAGTGATACTGATCTCTTTTTGAGCCTCTATTCAAAAAATGAAACTAGAATTACCTGATATAGACAAATTTGAACGAATTGTTTTTAAAAAGAAAAATACCTTAAATCTTCTTTTATCCTTCTCCTTGAAATTACTGCGGGCAAGACATGTAGGTTTGCTCCTTGGTACCAATAGAACTTATTTGAAATTTTTACCTCCGGTTAAATGGGACAGGGGAGTGATGCACAAGTTTAATGGCAAAGGAGTATCCGGGTTAATATTTAAATATTTTGGTAATTTTATAGTACGTTATCAAGGTTTGTCACCGATCAGGCTGTATAGAGAGAATCAATTTGGGGAAAAAGAACAAACCCCTGGTATTATATCTTTTGTTTTAAGAAAACATAAAGATTTTTATGAACAGGGCATTAAAATCCTTGTTATTGATCTTAGTGAAACAGCAAAAGATGCGGGCGAAGAAAAATCAGAGGTTTCTGTTCTATCCTTTGATGGTGACAATTTTAAATCTTTGCCGGATTTAAAAGTTAATAATTCCATTGTAAGGAAATTTAAAGCCAAAAACTTTGTGTCTGCCTATATCCCAGATTATGGTGCAATAGTATTTAATACAGTTATGGAAGATTTGCTGCATAAAGCAAAAGGAAAATTTATCCATGAAAAAGAGTTGAAAAAACGACTACGCCTTTTGATATCTGCAATTGAAATGGCATCGCTTGCATATATCGGGCATGCCAGAGGCAGGCAGGGTGCTCATATCATCTGGCGTAAAGAAAAACGCCTTAGAAAAACTGCTTTGCAATTGAAAAACAAGGCAATTGAACTCAATGCCCAGAAAAAATACTTAAAAGCCGTGGGTGCTGTAACCGAAAAACAACTCAATATGGAAGCTGTCAATATAACAGATGGTGTATATGCTTTCATGGATATGGTTGGATCTGCAAGCTTTAGAAAATATTTTAAACCCCGGGATTATTTTTTTATCTTAAATTTGTGTCATCAGATAGCAGCTAATAACGCATCCCTTTATTCATGTAGAGTAGATAATTTTATGGGTGATTGTGTTTTCCTCCAAAATACATCACCTTTTGATAGAGTTAATAATATAAATAATCATTTTCCAATGGCAATAGAGGAGAGAATCATGCTCATGGTCTTTTCAATTTCTTCTACATTTAATGAAATTGATATGTTGAAAAAAGGTTTTCATGCGATGGATAAAGCTGGCAGGGTAAAAGAGATGATCCAGACTGCACAGATTGATATCAGTTTCAGGGCAGGACTTGAAATAGGTTCTGCCATGATTGGACCTTTGGGCAGTCAGAAAAGAAAAATTGTAACAGCCATTGGGAAAGCGGTAAATAATGCCTCAAGACTAGAAAGCAGTGGTATAAAAGAAAAAATTCATACTACTCAGAAGGTGATGACTATATTAAAAAATGCCTGTATCACAAAAGATACAAAAACCATATGGCAGATTCTTTGCAAATCCAGGGATTCAAAAGAATCAATTGTTGACGACAACCTGGATTTTTTTAATTGTTATAAAAATAAATTCAATCTTGGGGAAAATATCATTTCTCAACAAACTAATGTCTCCTATAAAGAATTTTCACAAGATATAACATATTGGGTTAAATGTATCCCGGATTAAGGAGATGACCCTTTTTGTAAGGCTGTTTAATATCAATGAATATATACCATGGATTAAAATATAATATTAAAGGAGTTATTCTGGCTTTTAAAACCCCAAAACTTTTAATGCTTGGAATTTTGCGGTTTATTATTGTATTGTTTTTTACCCTTTTACTGTCTGGTTCTGTCTTATACTGGCACAGTGAGATTCTAACAATGATCTGGACAATGCCGGAATCAAGCTGGCTTATTTATGTATGGAAAGCAGTTTCATGGCTTTTGTCTGTTTTCCTTGCAGGTGTTGCCATGATTCTTTCCTATTTAATTGCTCAACTGTTTTTTTGTGTTTTTATTATGGATTATATGTCAAGAATTACAGAGAGAATTATCCTGGGAAAAGAACTGCCCTTTGAACAGGGGCCATGGTTTAGTTTTTTAATTTATCTGATTAAACAGGAAATTCCAAGGGCTGTTATCCCGGTATTAATCTCCTTGATTATTATGGGGGCAGGGTTGTTGACTCCCCTGGGGCCGATTATCATGATTGTCTCTTCTGTCACAGCCTCGGTGTTTCTTGCCTGGGATAATACAGATCTGATTCCTGCAAGACATATGTATCCTTTTAAAACCAGGATTGGGTTTCTAAAAAACAGTATAATGTTTCATATCGGATTTGGATTGCTTTTTCTTATTCCCGGGCTGAATATTATATTTTTGTCTTTTGCACCTGTTGGCGCTACTCTTTATTATATTGACAAACAAGAATCTGGATAGAATATTTTTTTAAGAAATCTTTTGACAAATTTTTATATTCTTTTATAATTATATATATCGGAACACTGATTCTGAACCTGTGCGAAACAGCTGATTTCAAACTCACCTCAATTCAAAGCATTATAATTTTAACTTTTATTACAGGAGGTAAGACATGGGCGAAAGTATTTACAAAATTATTGATCTTGTAGGAAGCAGTTCAACATCCTGGGAAGATGCAGCAACAAAAGCAATTGACCGTGCATCCAAATCATTAAGAGACTTGAGAATTGCTGAGGTACAGAAACTTGATATTAAAATTGAAGATGGAAAACCCGCGCAATTTAGAACAAATTTAAGAGTCTCTTTTAAATTTCAGGATTAACTGCTGTGTGAGTTATGAGGTGTGAGAGGTGAGATAAACATATATTTTAAAAGAGCTCATCCCTCATCCCTCAAACCCCACACCTAACATAAAATGGAGGGAATAATGCTGCGTACTAAGAGTGCTTATATAACACGATCTCCTGTAGATCAAAGAGCCCCGGTGGACAGGCGAATCCTTAATATGGGGTCTGTATACAAGGGAAAAGAAAATAGAGAATTTTCTAAAGATAGAAGAAGGGGTTGGGAAGATAGGTATGGCTGGGAAAGAATCAGCAAATGGAGCAGCTCACCGATTTATTCAGATTTACCATAAGAGATTGTGCATTTTATAAAAATTAATTACTCTGTTTGAAATTTGTTAAAAAAATTTAATCTCATAAACGTGGTAGCGATGATAATTTCAAAATAGCGATAACGTTTATGTATAGTTGCGTCTGCACGATTTATCATTGTTTTTGATTTGACTTCATGTTAGAAGGGATGAAAATAAATTTTAAAACT
>CAXMTQ010000113.1:393-2836 GCA_964196205.1 uncultured Desulfobacula sp. | reverse complement strand
TTGTTACGGAATGCAAATTTTTCATAGTTCAAGGCGGATAATAAATTTAACCACAGGTATACATGTAGTATTTCGAGGATTAAATTTATTATCCAACGTAGAAATTGGGAAAATAGGCGTTTTGTAACAGTCTGTCAAAGGATGGATTATGAAAGTTCTTATTACAGGGGTAGCAGGTTTTATCGGATTTAATCTGGCCAATCGTCTGCTCAAAGAGGGTCACAGCGTATGCGGGATTGATAACTTAAATGATTACTATGATGTAAACCTTAAAAAGACCAGGCTCGCCATTATTGAAAAAAATTCAGAATTTGAATTTTTACTCCTTGATCTTGCAGATAGAGAAAAAATTAAAGACCTGTTTGAAACCCATGAATTTGATTATGTTATAAACCTTGCTGCCCAGGCAGGGGTGCGTTACAGTATTGAAAATCCAGCCTCTTATGTTGACAGTAATATGGTGGGGTTTGGAAATATCCTTGAAGGGTGCAGGCATTCAAAGGTAAAACATCTTGTCTATGCTTCTTCCAGCTCTGTTTACGGAATTAATACCAATATGCCCTTTTCTGTCCGTCATAATGTGGATCATCCTATAAGTCTTTATGCAGCATCCAAAAAAGCCAATGAATTAATGGCACATACTTACAGCTATCTATACAACCTTCCCACAACAGGCTTGAGGTTCTTTACTGTTTACGGGCCCTGGGGAAGACCTGACATGGCACTTTTTCTTTTTACAAAAGCTATAATTAACAATGAGCCCATTAAAGTATTTAATAACGGGAAAATGCAAAGAGATTTCACCTATATTGATGATATCGTTGAAGGTGTTGTAAGAGTAATGAACAATATACCAGTGGCTGACTCTGACTGGTCATCAGACAAGCCAAATCCATCTTCAAGCTGTGTTCCCTATAAATTATATAATATTGGCAATAACCAGCCAGTGGCCCTGATGGCATTTGTTGAAGCCATAGAAAAAGCCATCGGAAAAAAGGCTATGAAAGACTATCTGCCCCTTCAGCCAGGCGATGTCCCAGCAACCTATGCCAATGTGAATGATCTTATAAAAGATACCGGTTTTAAACCCTCTACTCCCATTGAAGTTGGAATAGATAATTTTATTAAATGGTATAAAGAGTATTACGCATAACAGGAAAAGATTTTCATGGACACAAATACAAAAATTGCAGTTATCGGACTTGGCTATGTTGGTTTGCCCCTTGCAATTCATTTTGCAGCAAAATTTCATACAACAGGCCTTGATTTAAAAATAGATATTATTGAAAATTGCAAAAAGTTTCAAGACCCTACAGGCGAAGTTTCAAGAGAAGAATTTGAAAAGTCGAAGTTTTTTTATCCAACTTCCGACCCGTCTCAGATTTCAGATGCGGATTATATTATTGTTGCTGTCCCTACCCCCATAGACAAAGCACGGCGACCTGATTTAAGATATATGGAAAGCTCATCTGCTACTGCTGGAAAATTTATGAAAAAAGGTGCAGTTGTAATTTTTGAATCAACTGTATATCCAGGAGTTACAGAAGATATCTGTGTGCCGATTTTAGAAAAAATGTCAGGCTTTAAATGGAAAAAAGATTTTCATGTGGGATACTCTCCTGAACGGATTAACCCCGGAGACAAAGAGCATACCCTGTCAAAGATTGTCAAAGTGGTTTCCGGAGACAGTGAAGACACCTGTGACAGGGTGGCAAAATTATATGAAAGCATTATTGAAGCAGGTGTACACCGTACAGAAACAATAAAGGAAGCAGAAGCTGCAAAGGTTATTGAAAATACACAAAGAGATCTGAATATTGCTTTGATGAATGAACTTGCCCTTATTTTTGATAAATTTGATATTGATACAAAAAATGTTCTTGATGCAGCCTGCTCCAAATGGAATTTCCTTCCCTTTAAACCGGGACTGGTGGGTGGGCACTGTATTGGTGTTGACCCATACTATTTAACCTTTAAGGCAGAATCTGAAGGTTATCATCCCCAGATCATACTGTCCGGCAGGAGAATCAATGATAATATGGGACGCTTTGTTGTTGAAAAAACCATTAAAATGATGATTAATCAGGGCATGAGCATTAAAGATGCAAAAATTGGGGTACTCGGGCTTACATTCAAGGAAGACTGCCCTGATTTGAGAAATACCAGGGTAATTGATATTATTGATGAATTAAAATCTTATGGAACTAATGTCCTGGTGCATGATATGATCTCTGAAAGCAGACAGGCCTTTGAATATTATAATATAAACTTATGTAAATGGGAAGATTTGAATGATCTTTCAGCTCTTATTCTTGCTGTTCCCCATAAAGCATATCTTAACAATCAGCTTTCAGACTTTAAAAACATGCTTCTTCCCAATGGCTGTTTTATTGATGTAAAATCAGTGTTTGATCCAAAGGATGCCAATGAACTTGAATTGAAT
>CAXMTQ010000113.1:0-383 GCA_964196205.1 uncultured Desulfobacula sp. | reverse complement strand
AATACCTTGCCTGTTGTATCAAAAACAAAAGGATAGCCAGGATATATAAGCTCTTAAGTAACAATAATTGTGGTTAGAATAACCAATAGACATACAAAGCTGACCATTACAATCAATAGGCTTTTAATTATTTGCATTTTTTCTCCAGAAAAATTTTTAGTTCCTGATTCCTCTCCAATAATAAAATCCAACTTCAGATTTTCAAAAAGTCTTTCAGTTATTCCAGCTGAACTGTCGAAAATTCTCATTTCAACGGTTTTATTGGGCATTGCCATAATAGTAGAGGAATGTAAAAGTCCATTATATTCTTTGCCCGCCTGAAATGTGTAAATTCAATTAGATGTAAACTACTATTGTAAACGACTATCATTCAAAGATGCAAA
>CAXMTQ010000112.1:0-7599 GCA_964196205.1 uncultured Desulfobacula sp. | reverse complement strand
GCAGGTTTTTTCTCAATGGAATCAATTTGCCGCATACTGTAAAAAGCATCAATTGCATTCTGGGCAAGCTTTGAATCAAGATCGTTAAAATGAACCCCAATAATTTTTCTCATCATCTTGGGATCGGGAAATGCAATATGATGAAAATTACACCTGCCAAGAAACGGATCTGAAAGATCTCTTTTTGCATTGGATGTGATAATGATAACAGGTCTGTACTGCGCAGGAATTGTTTTATCTGTTTCAATGATATCAAACTGCATCTGGTCAAGAACATCCAGCATATCATCCTGGAAATCTGTATCTGCCTTATCAATCTCATCTATCAGCAGTACAGTTCTTTTATCAGCACAAAAGGCCTGACCGATTTTTCCCATTTTAATATATTCATCAATATCACTGACGTTCCTTTTGGAATCACCGAATCTGGAATCATTTAAACGGGTTAGAGTATCATATTGATACAATGCCTCCACAAGTTTCATGCTTGATTTTGTATTTAAAACAATTAACGGCATGTTTAAATTTTCTGCAATGGCATGGGCAAGCATGGTCTTGCCGGTTCCAGGCTCTCCTTTTAAAAGCAGCGGCATCTCAAGCCTTATTGATATATTTACGATTGAGGCAAGTTCCTGGTCCAGGACATATTTTTTTGCACCCTGAAATTCATTATCGGTCTCTTTATACATACACAACCTCCATATTTGGTTCAGTGTTGAATTTATATTAAATATAGTGAATAATAATAATCACAAAACATATTTTCACAAGTGCTTTTTTAAAGACCTTTAACAAATAACATATTACAAAAATGTAACTTAAAATTTTTACATAGAGTTCTAAAATATTGACACGGCAGGAACTTGGTGTTACTATTTTTTGATTAGTTTAATAACAAAGTGAGACTTATTCAAAGGTTTCAATAAAGTAAATAGGAGTTTGCTATGATTGGTGGGTTAGGAATGCCGGAACTGATAATTATTCTTGTAATTATCCTTATTATATTCGGTGCAGGAAAACTTCCTGAAATAGGTGCTGGATTGGGTAAGGGTATAAAAAATTTTAAATCAGCAACCAAAAAACCTGAGATTGAAAAAGACGACATTGAGCCTGAAAAAATTGAAAAAGATTGAAAAAATATAATTACAGTTTTCCTGAATTGCAGCTGCTTATAACCAAACGTGGCTGCAATATGTTGTATACATAGAACATCTCTCTTATCATCAAACCATATTAAAACATTATCTCAGAGGCCGCTACCCTTTATTTTTTTGTAAGGAATTGCACCGCTGTTTGTCTGTCCAACTTATTAAACTACACAATTGTATTTTATTATATATATATTTTAACATTTTTGTAATATATATTCATATAGTGTTGTTTTTTCCCTGTTTCATTTTTACCTTGATACAGCAACACCATATTATATAAGGGCTGGCATGCCCATTGCAATCACTGGAATTAAAACAGATTTTTATAATATATGAATAAAACAAGCGCTGACATATTAATCAAAAAAAGAGAAGATCTGATAAAGCGGTTTCTTTATGGGAATGAACCTGATTTTCTTGAGAAACATGCATCCCTTATTGATGAATACTTTTTTACCATGTTTGAAAAAAGTCCTGCTGCAAGGGATATGACCATTAAGGGGTCTCCATTTGCTGTCATTGCTCTTGGCGGCTATGGCAGGAAAGAGCAGTGCATTCATTCTGACATCGATCTTCTGATTTTGTTTAAAAACAGTGTTCCACCGGAAGTTGAAACTTTAATTCAAGAGCTGCTTTACCCTCTGTGGGATGCCCGGTTTGAAGTCGGATATGCAGTTAGAAATGTTAAAGAATGCCTGTCAATGGCTTTTGAACGGTTTGATATCCTTACCACTGTATTGGATGCAAGATTTATCTGCGGTGCATCACTGATCTATACCACCTTTATGGAACAATTCAGGACTGACCTCTCTGAAAAACACCTTAACAGCACTCTGAATTACCTGTTTGAACATGGTGAAAAGAGACATTTTGATTTTGGAGATTCAACCTATCGTATTGCTCCGGACGTGAAATCAGGCTTTGGAGGCCTTCGGGATTATCACACTCTTTTATGGTATGCAAAAATTAAATCCAACATAAAGTCGAGAAGAGGTCTGGAGTATTATGGTTTTTTATCCAATTTTGAATATCTAACCCTGGAGGAATCTTTAAGTCATATATGGAAAACCAGAAATTTTTTACACTATCTTATAAAACGAAAATGCGACACCCTCCACTTTGAATATCAGACTGAGATTGCAAGCCTTCTTGGTTATGAATCAGAGGAGAATCAACTTGCTGTTGAATATTTTCTGGGTGATCTTCAAGCTAAAATGGATTTTTTAAAACAGATTAATCAGATTACTTTTGAGGATATCTTAAGCAATCTCTGCATTAAAAAAGAGCATTCCAAGCCTTTGCCCACAAAAACAGATGGTTTAATAATTATAAAAAGAAGACTCTGTTTTTCTAACACTGTAGCCATAATGCAGGAACCGCAGCTTTTATTAAAAATTTTTCTTGAAAGCGGCATAAGAAAAATTCCTCTCTCAATTGAGGCCAGGAGAATGGTTTCTGAGTTCATACACCTTGTGGACGATGTTCTAATAAACGATTTTCGCTCTATCAAAATATTTAAAAAAATTTTATCCCTCTCTTATTGGGAATTTAATGTTCTTAATGTAATGCTGACAACAGGTCTGCTGGAGAAATTTATCCCGGAGTTCTCTGCCATTGTTAGCAAGATTCAATTTAACCATTATCATCTGTTCCCAGTGGATAAGCATTCCATAAGAAGTGTTCAGATCATTAATAGTTTCAGGAAAAACAATGACACACCTGTGGATACACTTTACTCTTTTGTATTTAAGGAAGTAAGGGATAAATATGTTCTGACTTTTGCTGCTCTGCTTCATGATATCGGCAAATCAGATACGGGTAAAGAGCATTCAAAAAAAGGAGCTAGAATAGCGCATCCGATTTTAAAACGCTTTGGTTTTAATCGGACACAAATCAAAGATGTCCTGTTTTTAATTAATAACCATCTGCTTTTAATAAAAACTGCTACAAGAAGAGATATCAGCGATGAAGAAACTGCAGTATTCATGGCTAATAAAATTGGTAAAATAAAGTTACTACGCATGCTTTACCTTCTGACTGTGGCCGATTCCAAGGCAACAGGGCCAAAGGCATGGAATACATGGACAGAGAACCTTTTAAGAGATCTGTTCTTGAAAACCATGAGAATTCTTAAAAAAGGAGAGCTGGCATCCAGAAAAACCCACAAGCTAATTAAAAAAAAGAAAAACATAGTTTTAAAACTTACAAGAGAAAAGTGGAACAGAGATGAAATAAACAGGCAGCTTGAATTCATGTCCCGAAGATATCTGCTCTATATGTCGGCCCATGACATTGTTAAACATATAAATCTTTTTAACAATCTTGGAGACAAGGATTTTACCTGGCAGGTATCAAAGGAAAAAAACTCAAATATCCGCAGTGTAGCTATCTGCGCGAAAGACAGACCGGGTATTTATTCAAAAATTGCAGGAGTTTTCTTTATAAATGAGTTGGATATTGTCGGTTCCCAGGCATATGCATTCAGTTCAGAACATGTGCTGGATATTTTTAAAGTTAAACAGCCAAAAGATAAACTGTTTGAAAGGGAAAAGTGGGAAAAAGCAGAGAAAGATTTGATTCATGCCCTTGGTGACGACCATTTTCTGGATAAAGCCGTAAATAAAATTCCCAAAAGAATCAAAGCATCTTACGGGAAAAAGGCCAAATCAAATTCTATTGAAATTGATAATGAAACATCCAGTTTTTTTACCATTATAGAGGTCTTTACCTATGATTTTCCAGGGCTTTTATTTTCCATTACAAATGCTCTCTACCAAAGCCATGCAAATATTCATGTGGCCATGATCTCCACAAAGGTTGATCAGGTTGTCGATGTTTTTTACATAAAACATCTTGAAAACGATACAAAAATTGAAACAGAACAAGGACTTGAGCAGATTAAAAATGCTATTTTGAAAAGTCTTCCAAAAATAGAAATAAAGGAGATCAAGAATGAAAAAAATTGAAGCCATAATAAAACCATTCAAGCTTGATGATGTCAAAGAAGCCCTAAGTGAGATTGGAATTTATGGAATGACTGTGACAGAAGTAAGTGGATATGGCCGGCAAAAAGGCCATAAAGAAATATACCGAGGTGCAGAATATGTTGTAGATTTTGTACCCAAAATAAAAATTGAACTTGTCGTCAGCGCTGAACGAGCTCAAGAGACGGTTGAAACTGTTAGAAATGCTGCCAACAGCGGCAAAATAGGAGATGGCAAGATTTTTGTCCTACCTGTTGAACAGGTTATCAGGGTCAGGACAGGAGAAACAGGAAAAAAAGCGCTTTAAGTGGTGTTTGAAGAATATGGGCAACTTTTCACTCAAACACGGGTAAATAAAATATTCGGTGATTAATAAAAATGAAAGGAACAAATTGAAATGACACCAAAAGATGTAATTGAAATGATTAAGGAAAACAATGTAAAAGTTGTTGATATCCGTTATACGGACTTTATTGGAACATGGCAGCACTTCAGCGTTCCCATTGGGGAATTTGGAGAATCTGCTTTTGAAGATGGTTTTGGCTTTGACGGATCAAGCATGCGTGGATGGCAGAATATTGATAACTCTGACATGATTGTTATACCGGAACCCGGCACAGCAAAAATTGACCCCTTTTTCAAAGTTCCAACACTTGCCATAATTGGAAATGTCCATAATCCAATCACTCAGGAAGCCTACAGCCGTGATCCAAGGGGAATTGCCCGGAAAGTTGAACAATACCTGAAAAGAACTGGCATTGGCGATACCATATATGTCGGGCCTGAACCTGAATTTTTTATCTTTAACAACATCAGGTATGCTTCAGAACCCAACGCATCCTTTTTTGAAATTGATTCCCCTGAAGCACACTGGAACACAGGTGATGGTGACATGCAGAACCTTGGATACAAAATACGACCTAAACAGGGATATTTCCCTCTGCCGCCCAATGATCAATACCAGGATATGCGAACAGAAATGATGCTCACCCTTGAAGACCTTGGCATTGCCATGGAATGCCAGCATCATGAAGTGGCCTCTGCAGGCCAGTCTGAGATCGATATTCGGTTTGATTCACTTTTAAACATGGGAGACACTTTTGCATGGTTTAAATATGTCCTTAAAAATGTTGCAGCAAAATATAATCATACTGTAACATTCATGCCAAAACCTTTATATGGTGATAATGGAACCGGTATGCATACGCATATGAGTTTCTGGAAAGACGGCAATCCATTGTTTGCCGGTAATAAATATGCAGGTGTTTCTGAAGACTGCCTTTACGCCATTGGCGGCATCATGAAGCATTGCAAAGCCCTTTGTGCCATTACAAATCCAACCACCAATTCTTATAAAAGGCTGGTTCCGGGTTTTGAAGCACCCATTAACCTTGCATACTCATCCAGAAACAGAAGTGCTGCTATCCGTATTCCAATGTACTCAGCATCACCTAAGGCCAAACGCCTTGAATTCAGGACTCCAGATCCATCATGTAACGGATATATGGCATTTTCAGCCATTGCAATGGCAATGATAGACGGCATTCAGAATAAAATTGATCCAGGTGATCCCATGGATAAAAACATCTATGACCTTCCACCGGAAGAGCTGGCTGAAATGGAATCTGCTCCAGGCTCCCTGGAAGAAGCATTAAACGCCTTAAAAGAGGATCATGACTTTTTGCTCAAAGGTGATGTTTTTACTAAGGATGTAATTGAATACTGGATTAATTATAAAATGGAAAATGAGGTTAAACCGGTTATCAGCCGCCCTCATCCCCATGAGTTTTATCTCTATTATGATATTTAGCGTCCGCATGAGAACCGCCGGTTTTCAGGTTTGCGTTCTATTTTTATCATAATATAAGGATTTAAATCCCATAAAATCATCCGGTCATATCAATGTTATCTGGCCGGATGATTTTTCTTCTCATTTTTTTGATGCATTCTAATTCAAAATAAGATATAAGCAATTAGAAATTGTTATTGTAGGGATAAACTTGCAGGTATCTGTTATCCTTTATAGAGTGAAAAGGAGTTACAAAAGTTACATGGGAATAAAGATAACAGCATTGATTAAAAAAACTTTCATCTTTTTAACTTTCATCTTTTTTATTATTATATCTTCTCCTTTGTCTGCAGAGGAGATAAAACAGGGAAATGAGTTTAATGCATTAATCCAGAAACTTATAAATGATGGATTTGAAAAAAACAGAATTGAACAACTCTTTTCCAATGACAAGGTCTTTTTCAATCCTGAAGGTGTTTCTCTCTTTTTCATTCATACTGAGTCAAGCCTTAACTATGATCAGTTTCTTTCAAAAAAATCCATTGCCAATGCCTTAAAATACATGGATGTACATCAAGATGCACTTAACCAGGCACAAAAAATTTATGGTGTTGATAAAACAATTATAACAGCGATTTTACTTGTTGAAACCCGGCTTGGTACATACCTTGGCAAACGAACTGTAATCAATACTCTTTCCACCATGGCAGCTTTAACAGATGAGACATTGCAAAAAAAGATCTGGGACTCTATTCCTGATAAGAAAAAACCAAAAAAAGAGAATTTTATTAAAAAGGTTAAACAACGTTCAAAATGGGGATATGAAGAACTAAAAGCGTTAATCAAATTTTCAGAGAAAGAAAAGATTGCTCCTGAAGAGATCAAAGGTTCCTATGCAGGAGCTATGGGAATCTCTCAATTCATGCCTTCCAATGCCCTTCGCCTTGCCAGAGATGGAAACAGAGATGGCAAAATTGATCTTTTCATCCATGCCGATGCCATATTCAGTGTGGCAAATTATTTAACATATCACGGCTGGAAACCCGGGATTGCCCGACAAAGACAGCATGAAATTTTATTCAAGTATAACCACAGCAATTATTATGTAGATACGCTTTTAAAAATCTCAGACAAATTAAAAAAGTAGATACTATTATATGGATCAAACCACTATATATATCCTGGTTATTTTCAGCATCTCCCTTGGCCTGACCATGCTTGCTCTAATTGATATTATCCTTAAAGATTTTGGATCATCAAAAAATAAAATCATATGGCATTTAATTGCAATTATCCCCATCATAGGCTGGCTGATATATCTCATTTTCGGCTTTAAAAAAGGAGAAAGAAAGAAACCAGCATAACCCTTCATTTTATTTGACAACAAACCTGATTTATTATAAGTATAAATACTTTTTTAAGGTCCCATCGTCTAGCGGTTAGGACGCTGGCCTCTCACGCCGGAAACCGGGGTTCGATTCCCCGTGGGATCACCAAACATTTCAATAGGTTAGCCACTCCACTGGTTGACCTATTTTCATTTGGTTGCGGATAGGTTGCAGATGGTTGCAGCACTATCCATATCATCCAGACCATCAACTTCATTTTTATTCCCTCCTGGTATCCAATGGTAATAAATATCCATGGTAAATTTTACAGAGTGATGTCCAAGCTG
>CAXMTQ010000111.1:0-7686 GCA_964196205.1 uncultured Desulfobacula sp. | reverse complement strand
TCAGGCAAGGTATATAAGAGAGATAAGGCAATACGGTGGAAATGCAGTATATGCGGATATACCCATCAGGGTTATGAACCACCTTCAAAATGCCCGTACTGCAAGCATCCAAAAGAATATTATGAACCGGCTAATCTGGATGTATAGAGAGAGGATACAGTATGGGAAAACAGATATGTGAAGTTTGTGAGTACATCTATGATGAAAAAAAGAGTGGCACAGCCTGGGAAAACCTTCCTGACAACTGGATTTGTCCGGTGTGCGCCTCTTCAAAAAAACTATTCAAAAAGATAGAAGAGGACTCTATAGTTCCTGAGCCTGAATTGCAAAAAGAGATGGAAGAAGACGAGTCGGTAATGGATCTTAACAGGACCATGTCAGATACTGAAAGCTATCTTTCAGATATCCATGAAATTGCCAGGACAGGAAAATCCATTAATGAGCCAATGCGGACAAAACATAAAACCATCTCCTGGGATGATATACTTATCAAAGGAGCCCAGTTGTCCAAAATTCCTTTAAACAGGAATGACCCGGTTGATACCCGTACTATTATAGGTCCTAATGCAAAATATCCACTGGTCACTGAATCCCCCATTTTGATTTCTCATATGTCCTTTGGCGCCCTTTCAAGGGAAGCCAAGATTGCTCTTGCCAGGGGAAGTGCTGCTGTAAAAACCGTTATATGTTCCGGGGAAGGGGGCATTCTGCCCGATGAATTTGAAAATGCTTATAAATATATATTGGAATATGTTCCAAATAAATACAGTATAACAAAAGAGAATCTTCAAAAGGTTGATGCTGTTGAAATTAAATTTGGCCAGTCTTCTAAACCCGGCATGGGAGGTCATCTGCCCGCTGAAAAAGTAACCAGAGAAATTTCTGAAATAAGAGGTTTTAAACAGGGAGAAGATATAATAAGCCCTTCTCATTTTCCTGATATAAAAACCAGAGAAGATTTAAAACAGAAAGTTGACTGGTTAAGAGAGCAATCTTTGGGAAAGCCTGTGGGAATCAAACTTGCTGCAGGTAATATTGAAGATGATCTTAAAGTGGCGCTTTTTGCCGGTCCTGATTTTATAACATTTGACGGCCGCACAGGTTCCACTGGATCTTCGCCAAAATTCATCAAGTCTTCCACGTCAATACCAACCGTGTTTGCATTATACAGAGCCAGAAAATTTTTGGATGAAAATGGTGGAGCACATGTCAGCCTGATTATAACAGGTGGTTTACGTGTATCTTCAGATTTTGCCAAAGCCCTTGCAATGGGCGCTGATGCTGTTGCCATTGGAACCGCCGCATTAATTGCCATTGGATGCCAGCAATACAGAGTATGCAATACAGGAAAATGTCCTGTTGGAATTGCAACACAGGATCCAGACCTGAGAAGACGTTTTAATGTTGACCAGGCATCAAAACAGCTTGAAAATTATTTATCAGTATCCACTGAAGAGTTAAAAATATTTGCAAGATTGACAGGGAACAACAAGCTCAATGGTCTTGGCATAGATGATCTTTGTACAACAAACTCTGAAATTTCAGGGCACACCACCATACCTCATGTATAATTATTTTTGATAAAAACAGCAATTGCATTGTATGATTTTTATTATGCTTTTTTAGAAAGAAACAATCTTTTTACCTGTTCCAGGATGTTACGAAAGTGTTCCATCTCATGAGACATAATCTGTCTCATTTGTCAGTCTGCAACTTAATGAATCCTTTTCTCACATTTAATCTTCGTGCATGGCACAATTTATGCTCATAGTTTTATATTTAAGTTATTAAAATAAAAAGTAAAAAGGCATGTCATGGCAAAAACATCAAATAGAAGAGAAACCAAAAAAAAAGTTGGGGAAATCCTCTGGATGCCCCATGGAGATACTGCCATGGATATGTTGAAACAAATCCCTGACAAGAAGCTTGTGGGCCACCTTTTTTCCCATTTCTACCATAAAGATGAATTGATAAAATTCCGGAGTGTCACAGCAATGGGAGCTCTTGGTGCAAGGGTTGGAAAGAGGAATATGGAACAGGCAAGAATTCTCCTCAGGCGTATCATGTGGAATCTGAATGATGAATCAGGTGGCATTGGATGGGGCTCACCTGAAGCCATGGGGGAAATACTCTGCCTTAATCCAAAACTTGCCCGGGAGTTTAAATCCATACTTTTTTCATATCTGGACACCGGAGGCAATTTTATCGAGCATGAAATGCTTCAGAGGGGTGTTTTGTGGGGTGTGGGCACATATCTGCGATCAAATCCAGAAGATATGAACTCAGAGACACAGAAACGTTTATCTCAGCATCTGCTGTCCCAGGATTCTGTCAAAAGGGTGTATGCATTACGCGCTCTGCTTAATGCAAAACATTTTGACAACCATCCAATACCTGAAAATATTATGGCAGACAATCAAGATGTTAATATTTTTATAAACTGGCATTTTATTACAACATCTGCATCAGCTATGGCTCAAGCCCTGTGAAAACCACAAAATATTTCTATAATATATTTTCATTGGCATGTTTATTGAAAAGCGATTATGGAAGTACAATTGGGAAACATAATCAGCCCCATGTGTAAAAGAGAGATTTAATAATTTATGCTTAAAAAAAATTGTGACATAAATATTGCCCAAACCATTGACCTTGCCCATGAGATGATAAAGCTTGCGCAAACAGGGTATGAGCAGAGAGAGGATCCAGGATGCGGTGTTCTTTATGGAATTCTGCTGGATTCCGGATACAGGATTCTTGATCTTGCACAAAAAGAAAAGCAGAAGCATGTGGAAAAAGGCTGGTACAAAAATTTAATAAAAAAAAAGGAGAAAAATTAATGGAGACTTATGTTTGTTCAGTATGCGGTTATTCACACAATGGAGATGATGCCCCGGAAAAATGCCCCCAATGTGGAGCTGCAAAGGATAAATTTAATCTGCAGGAAGGTGACTTGGTATGGGCTGACAGCCATGTAATCGGCGTAGCAAAAGATGTTGATGCCGAGATCCTTCAGGGATTAAAAGACAATTTTGCAGGTGAATGTACAGAAGTTGGCATGTACATTGCTATGAGCCGTCAGGCCGATCGTGAGGGATACCCGGAAGTTGCTGAAGCATACAAAAGAATTGCTTATGAAGAAGCCGATCATGCCTCTAAATTTGCAGAACTGCTCGGTGAAGTACTTGAAGCAGATACAAAGACAAATCTGGAAGCCAGAGTTATTGCAGAAAATGGTGCCTGTGCAGGCAAGAAACAGATTGCTGTAAAAGCAAAAGAGTTGGGCTATGATGCCATTCATGATACTGTACATGAGATGTGCAAAGACGAAGAGCGTCATGGCAGGGCATTTGAAGGCCTGTTAAATCGTTTCTTTAAATAATAAGGATGATATACCCTTGAAAACTCCTGTTGTTGATCTGGGATGCTGTAATCTTTGCGAGATCTGTATAGAACTTGCTCCAGAGGCATTCCAGATCAATGACTCAGATTTTGTTGAAGTACTTCCCCTTGATGACTACTCAAACGAAAACATCCATGAAGCCATAATAAATTGTCCCAAAGACTGTATCTCCTGGGAATAGTCAAAAAAACATTGCATTTGAGACATAAATGTGTCATTTACTCTATCAAAAAAAATTGATCAATAGCTATTTTGATATTGGAAAAGAGTACAATGACTGATTTGACACAATCCATACTTGACCGGGACAATCTTAATCTTGTTCTCGACAATCTGAAACTTGGCATTATTGCCCATACCCCTGATAGAACAATTACCGTATTTAATAAAGAAGCTCAAAAAATCACAGGTTATTTAAAAGAGGAGGTTCTTGGCAGAGATTGCCATATGGTTTTCCAGGCACCTTTTTGCGGACAAAGATGCTCTTTTTGTGACAATGCCCCGGATTTTACTTCCGGGACAAAAGAGTATCCGGTAAATATAATAACCAAGGATGGTGTTGACCGCCAGCTTGAGATGACAGTATCTGCTATCACAGGCAAAGACAACAAATCTAAAGGTGTAATTGCCTCGTTCAAAGATGTAACCGAAACTTTTAATCTCTCCTTAAAGGCTGAAAAGCTTTCAAACTTTGCTGGTATAATTGGCAAGGAAAAAGCCATGCAGGAGATTTTCAGGCAGATCAGAGATGTTGCTTTGTACAATTATCCAGTCAATGTTACAGGTGACACAGGTACCGGGAAAGAGCGGGTAGCATATGCAATCCATGATATAAGTTCATATGGAAATGGTGCTTTTGTCCCTGTAAATTGTGGTGCCATCCCTGAAGGGATTGTGGAGAGTGAACTCTTCGGACATGTCAAAGGATCTTTTTCAGGAGCTGTTAAAGATAGGAAAGGAAGATTTGAACTGGCGGATAAGGGTACTCTTTTTCTCGATGAAGTGGCTGAACTCCCTTTGAAAACCCAGGTAAAACTGTTAAGATTTCTGGAGGAAGGATCTTTTGAAAAAGTTGGCGGCGAAAAAAAGATATCTGTGGATGTCAGAATCATCAGTGCAACCAACAAGAACCTCAAAGATGAAGTAAATAAGGGCAAATTCAGGGAGGATCTCTATTACAGGCTCAATGTAATCCCGATACATCTGCCCCCCCTGCGGCACCGTAAAAACGATATACCCCTTTTGGCTGCCCACTTTTTAAAGGAGGCGGAACAGGATAGCCCAAACGCTGTTCCACAACTTGCCAGTGAATCCCTTGATCTCATGTTTGATTATCACTGGCCTGGCAATGTCAGAGAGTTAAAAAATGTAATTCAGTTTTCCATAGTACGATCACGGGGTGAAAACATAATACCCTCTGACCTGCCCGTGGAAATTACCCAGGGTAAAGACCTCACTTTCAAGGCTGTTGACAGGGGGTATTCATCGGAAACCACTCCTGCCAGGGATAAACTTAACATTCATTCAGTTAAGGCTGCCATCAAACAAACCGGCGGAAATAAATCCAAAGCAGCAAGGGTTCTCGGCGTTGGGAGAGCAACACTTTACAGATTCCTTGCCAATAATAAAGATGTAAAAAATTATATAGATCAGTTTAAATAAAACATGGGTTTTGGTAACTCCTGTCAATCTTCCATATCAATTTCCATATAATTAAGCCAGTATCCATTGTTCATAGCCAGGTCCAGTTCAACCTGCACAAGATTCTCATGGTTCTTCTCAATCTCATAGAATTTTTTCAATATCGATCTAATCTGACCTTCTGATTTTTCATAAGCATCTTTGTAAAAATCACTGGTTTTGATTTCCAGCCTGAGGGCGCTTGTGAGTATTCTTTTGAAATCACCCAACATTCTTTCAGGAATTTCACCCTTCATCTTCTCAATTTGATTCTTTACTATCTCCTGAGAAGGGAGGGAAGACTTCAGTTTGTCAAGATCTATTTCCTTATTTGTTTTTAGTTGCTCAAGGCTGTATTCCAGAAAATCAAAATGGGACAGCTCATCTTCAGCAAGTTCCTTAAAAAAGGATTGTCCTTTTACATCATCAATAATATCCATGGCATCAAGATAAAATTGATGAATTTTCTTTTCATACTCCATAGCCGTTGCAAATATTTCTTCAGAACTCATATTCCCTCCATTTAAAATTTAATCTATTAAAATACCATGGTTTTCATTATAGCAAAAGGCAATATGTAAATCCATTAAATATCTTAACGGCATTGCATTCATCTGTAGAGTGATCATATTTAAAATCAAAGTTTCACAAAACCTTAACCAAAGAGGAGACAATATGAAACCGTTATTTGATCCCGTCTCTATGGGAAGTTTTAAGTTAAAAAATAGAATTGTATTAGCACCCATGACAAGAGGGCGTGCCGGCTCTGAGCGTATACCAAATGACCTGATGGCTGAATATTATTTTCAGCGGGCATCAGCCGGGTTATTGATCACAGAAGCAACGGTTATTTCAAAGCAGGGTATCGGATGGATGGATTCTCCGGGAATATACAGCAATGAAATGGTACTAGGATGGCAGAAAGTCACAAGGAGAGTAAAACCTACAGGCACTCCACTGTTTTTACAGCTCTGGCACTGCGGCAGAGCGTCTCACAGTGATTTCCACAATGGAGACGCTCCGGTTTCCGCTTCAAATGTCAGGCTGGAAGGTGATGGCATCCATACACCCTTAGGAAAAAAAGAGTATGAAACACCCCGTCCTTTGACTGTTGATGAAATTAAAGCCACTATAGGTGATTACAGGAAAGCATCTGTTAATGCAAAAAAAGCAGGTTTTTCAGGAGTTGAAGTGCATGCTGCCAACGGATACCTGGTCAATCAGTTTCTGGATTCAAAAACAAATCTCAGGGACGATCAATACGGCGGAAGTCTTGAAAACAGATTTCGATTTTTGAAAGAGGTGCTTGAAGCTGTGCTTGAAGTCTGGTCTCCGGAACAAATTGGTGTCCGAATATCACCCAATGGTATTTTTAACGATATGGGAAGCAATGATTTCAGGGAAACATTCCTGTATGTTGCAGAAGAACTAAACAAATTAAACCTGGGTTATCTGCATATCATGGACGGCCTTGCTTTTGGTTTCCATGAAAAAGGCGAACCCATGACTTTGTCTGAATTTAGAAAGGTATACAAGGGTATCATTTTGGGTAATTGCGGGTACACAAAAGAATCGGCTGAAGAGAGAATCACAAACGGAGATACAGATATGGCAGCCTTTGGCAGACCTTATATTACCAATCCTGATCTGCCGGAACGGTTTAAAAATGACTGGCCATTGAATCCTTGTGAAGATATGTCTTTATGGTATACACCGGGACATGAAGGATATACAGATTATCAGCCTTATAAACAGCATGATTAGGTTGATTTAAATATAAAATCATCAGCAGGGGTGGTTTCAAACCCATTCCTGCCATATATTAAAAAACATATGATTAAGAACTCATGATTTTTCTTGTCTCCTTAAGCCAGTAATCCATACCCATTTTCTTGAACAACGTTTGAGCCTCTTTTAAATGGTTTATTGCCTTTTTTTGTTGATTATTCCGGGTATACAGTTCTCCCAAAAAAAGGTGTGCCAGTGAGATATCCGGTTTTGTATCCAGTTCAGTCAGTATTTCAAGCCCTTTCAAGATTTGCTGTTGTGCTTCTTTTTGAGAGCTGTCTGACAGATTCCCTGTAATCCGTCCTCTCCAAATCATTGCATTCCCTTTGAAATAGGACTCATCATTTTTTATTGCAGATTCCAGTGATTTATTCATAAACAAAAGGGCATCTTCCAAATCACCGGATAGATAACAACACATCCCGGCAAAACATTGAAGGATTGATACCTGCATTATTATTCCGGCATCCTGAAACGCATTCAATCCTTCTTCAACCAGTGTTCTTCCATGTATCGGGTCGTTGGTAAATGCCTCTGCAATCCCCAGTCCGCTCTTGGCCATAGCTTTGATTTGAACAAATTCGACCTGTTCCAGGCCTTTGAGGCAGTTTATGAAATAGTCTTTGGCTTCATTCCAGGCGCCCCTCAATAAAAGGCTCATCCCAAAATTGAAGCGGCACAGGCTTATGGTAAAGAGATTTTTAGATTCCATGGCCTCTTCGAGCCCGTACACACAGTGCGGCATGCCCTCTTTAAACCGTCCCAAATGGGCCAGGCTGAATCCGGATATAGAAAAGAATGTCGGATAGATAATA
>CAXMTQ010000110.1:0-7760 GCA_964196205.1 uncultured Desulfobacula sp. | reverse complement strand
AATCCAAGACCGGAACCTGGCTGCTGCGAAGTTAAGGAGTTATCAATTCTGTGAAATTTTTCAAAAATTCTGTGCTGGTGTTCTTTGGGGATACCAGGGCCGTCATCGCATATTTTTAAAACAATAAAAGCATCCTCTTTTTTTAAGACAAATTCAATAAATTTTCCCTGATCTGCATATTTCAGTGCATTATCCAGCAGATTCAGTATTACCTGTTCCATGGCATCCCTGTCTGTTTGTACTTTATAATCCCCTTTTTCAATCAAGGTCTTAATTTCAAAATCCTGGGCTTTGATTCTGATGCTGTGGGTTTTGATTATCTGTTCTAAGAACCTGTCTATTTCAACATTTTCCAGTTGATATTTTTTACTGCCCTGTTCAAGTTTCCCAAAATCAAGAACATTATTGATTAATCTTGTTAAACGCCCGCTTTCATTGACTATGGTTGAAAGATATGTCTGAATTTTATCCTCATTTTTTACTCTTTTTGACAATAAAAGTTCAGCATACATCCTGATACTGGTCAATGGTGTTTTAAGTTCATGGGATACTGAAGAGACAAAGGAAGTTTTCTGCCTTGCGTCTTTCATATTGCTAAGGGTCAGGCGTGTTAAAAGAATACCGCCTGATATAATAGCTGCGATAAAAATTGCCAATAAAATAGTTGAAATATACAAAAAGCCTTTTGTTGAGGCAAAACCTTTATCGTCAATAAAAACACCAATTCGCCAGTGGGGCAGCAGACTTGAAATAGTTATGACTTCCACAGGCTTTGCTTTAGGATCTACAACCATGGTTCCAAACTGGTGCATAAAATTACCATTTCCGTCTATGAGTACCAGGGCTGTCCCCGGTTCTGATATTTTGGGAAAATCAACAATCAATCTTGACAGCAAAGTCATTAATTCCAGCTCAATGCCATATACAGATCCTTTTTCTATCTTTTGAACCCACCCCAGAATATGCAGCCGGTTCTCGCTGAACCATGGAATCCATCCTGATTTGTCTATTAATTTTTGTTCCGGCACTTTGAAAGCCAAGTCCTGCTGCGCTGAACCAGGAGCTTTTTTTATTGCTTTGGAGAGTGCAACAAGCTTTTGGCGGGATGATATAGTTTGTTTTTTTTCAACAGTATCATATTTCACTGAATCAGGATAAGAGCCTGTCAATTCTTTCAGTTTTTGTAATTCCTTTGCAGAAATCTTTTCAGGGGCAATATTAAAATCAAATTTTACTCTTCCAGAGAACAGGGCATCATACCTTGTTATAAACCGCCGCTCTTCAAGAGTGGATTCCATACCTTTGACAGGATACTCAAGATCCTGATTCTTATATATGAAAACATTACGCACAAGGGGATTTGTTCCTTCCCATCTTAAAAGAGTTGCTGCAAGGTCATTTTTATCAATATCAAAGAGTGATTGTTTTAAATTATCCTGAATTGTTTCAATGGTAATATGAATGGTTTGTGAGATTGCTTCTGCCCTTTGCGACAAGGCATTTATGGCAGATTGATTCATACGCTCCTGCTCATGGGACAGAAGTTTGAAAGCTATACCGGCAATAATAAGGGTGGGCATTAAAAATAATGCCCAGAAAACAATAATGGAACGTTTGGTTTTCATACCCTATGCCATACCAGTTTTTTTACTATTGTGAAAGCTGTTGATTTTTCATCTGATAGGATTTAGTCCTTAAAACCTTACGACTTTTTTTGCTCATTCCCTCGCTTTCAATCCTGTCAGACTGGACTTCCTGCTCATCAGCTTTTTGTAATAACTCTTTATCTTGATACATGGTGCCTATCTGTTTTAATCTGGCAGCAGATTGTTTAAGTTCTTTTACAGCCTCTTGTTTTTTGCCTTTATCAGACAATTCAATGGCTTTTTCCTGGGATAGAGCATTTAAATTTAATTGGTATTCCCTTACCACATCAATATTGGTTGATTTGGCAACCTTTTTTGGATTACTGCTAAAAGAAGCATAGGAAACCGCGCTTGATCGTTCCTGTTTCTGGGTAAAAGGGTTCTCATAATCAACATCTGCCCTGGCAATCTTAATTTTTGCTCCCGGTTTTGATTCAGGAAGATTAACTTCAATAAGAGCATATTTTTCCTGATTTCCATAAAGCTGATTCATATAAAGCTCAATCTTATTGCCGCGGATTCTGCCTTCTCTGCCAATAATATTGACTGGTTTTATATTATCCGGCAATGTAATGGTTATTTTTACTTTTTTAGCAACAACATTTAGGACATCCCCGAGTTCTGATGCAAAAATCCGCGGCAGGTCAATTCCTGATTCAACAAAATATATATTGCCATCACTTTTCTGGGCAAGCTGTGCCATAAGATCTTCATTATAATCTGTTCCCACACCTATGGTTGTCACGGAAATGTTCTCTTTAATCAAAGCTGCACCCAGTCTTCCAAGATCGTCAGGCATCCTCGGACCTACATTGGCCAATCCGTCGGAGAGAAGCATAATACGGTGAACAAAATCATTTTCAAGATTTTTACGTATTTCAGCAGCTCCCTGGCTGACACCGCCAAAAAGTGCTGTACTGCCTCCTGCACGAATTTGCCGGATAGTGTTGATAATCCCCTGGATATTTCCGGCATTCTGGGCAGGAACAATGGTATGAACATTTGTATCATAAACCACTACAGAAAAAATATCCTGCAGCCCGAGCCGGGTCAAAGCTTCAATGGCAGCCGCCTTTGCTTTTTTTATCTTGGTTCCGTTCATGGAACCTGACTGATCCAGAACAAGAGAAAGATTAACTGCCGGTCTTCTAACATTGACCGGGGCAGCAGGTGCATCAAGGGTTATCTTAAGCACTGTTGTCTGAGAACCCCCTGCCGGCAGGACAGTCCTGTCAGTTTCAATCCTGCATATCACTCTGCCATGCTCAATTTTTGCCCAGGCTGTTCCTGTGACTAAAGAAAAAATAACTATTATCGCAAGAAATGAAATAATTGCCGAAAAAAAGTGTTGTTTTGAGTGTGTCATGATTTATCTCCTTGTTTTAAAATTTTTTAAGCATTCACATTTTTGTAATGCTTTAAACAAACTATACAAGGATAAATACTGTGATGTGTCATATTGAGGTAAAGAAGTTGTAAAAAAGTTGTAAAAAGTTGTGAGTCTGATCTACCATTTTATCTAATCCATTTTCTGAGCATATCAATATGTGCGATTCCATCTTCAAAATATTCGCTGGAGACGGATTGAAAGCCATGGGATTCATAGAATTGTTTTAAATATACCTGGGCACCAATCCTGATATTCTTTTCAGGCCGCCTGTTCTCAATAATTTCAAGGGCTTTTTTCACCATGGTATTACTGATTCCCTGCTTCCTGTATTGAGCTGCCACAACAACACGACCAAAGCTTGCTTCTTTAAAACTTAAACCCTGCGACAGAATTCTTAAATATGCTGCAAGTTCTCCATTTTTTTTATTTCTGCCAAAAAGATGCAGGGTATCAGCATGCCTGTCTTTTTCGTCAATCTCAGGATAAGGACAATTTTGTTCCACCACAAATACATCCACTCTGAGTTTGAGCAACTCGAATAATTCATCTACATCAAGCTGTTTAAACGATTTTAATACCCACTCCATTCTTAGTCGTCAACTCAAAATAAGTTGTACACCTTATTTTAACTTGCCTCCTTAATTAAAGCATTTCCCTGAATTCATCCATGGAGCGGCCTCTTATGGCTTCGGCAATTTCAAAAACATAATCGTAGATATGGAGCCCCTTGGATGATGCAATAATTTCACCGTTTTCAACCCCGATCTGTTCAGCACAATATTGTTTCATCATTTCAATGGCAGCAAGATTGGCAGGAAACCCGCCAAACAGATCCCATGATCGAAAATATGGAAAAAAGTGAAGTTTCCCATCCTGGATTCTTGTATCAATGTGTCTAAGGCAGGGCGGATCAAGAAGAACCATATCAGAGGGTTGCCCAACCTGTAAAATCATCTGGTTATTCCTCTCTCCTCTGTTTTTATATGTCCAGATCATTAGTTCCATCTGATTTACATAATATTTTGAATTCTCTTCCATTAATATATTTCTATCTTCCCATATCTCTTTCTCCTGTACCAGAATCTCAGTTAATTTTTTATAATCATCCGGCAGGTATTCAAGATCGCATTTGCAGATTCTCTGACCATAAGTATAGGATTCCCCCTCTTTTTCCTCTCCTGTCATAAGATATGGCAGATAATCATCCATATAATCCTCATCCACTGGATCAGGGAATCCAAGAGCTGGATTTACCTTTGGCAGCAGCGGGACGCTTGCAGGATGGGTAATATGAATGGTAAGAAAATCAAATTCAAGCCTTTTCTGGCCTTCAAATGATCCACGGTTGATAATAAAAGATCTACCCTGTTCCACACACCTGTAAAGGGTCTGAAACCAGGCATCTGAAAGACTTGTGGCTTTAATAAACAAGGGTTGTAACATGGGGACTGCTCCTTTTAAATTTGAATCAATGCTTTTTAAAATTTTCAAAACTATAACAAATCAATTGCCCGGCAACAACTTATATTTAGCACTGAATTAAAAATTTGAATATTTTTAACCAAACATTTATCTGTAGCTTGTTTTAAGTGCACATTATAAATCATGATTTGTTAAAAAACCTTGTATCTTAATATCAAGTTCGCATATATTGGATTTGAATAAACAGGTACAGATTGGTACAAAACAGATAATTTTTTAAATTTAAAAAGGAAATTTTTTGCATGCTGTCAAATCTTTTCAGCCCGGTCAAAATCGGCAATAAAACTTCAAAAAACAGGCTTTTAATGTCTGCCATGAGTATCAATTTTGGTGTGGATGAAAACTGCTTTGTTACAGATCAGTTAACTCAATATTTTGTAGAGAGGGCAAAAGGCGGTGCAGGCATGATGCTGGTAGGAGGCGGAGGTATCCATCCCGGAGGTCAGGAGCTGCCTGATCTTCCCCAGCTGCATGATGACAGGTGTATTCCAGCTCTTAAAAAAATGGTGGAGAGGGTAAAGCAGTATGACACTCTGTTTGGAATGCAGCTCATGCATGGAGGCCGCCAGGCATATCTTGATGAAATTGTGGCGCCGTCTGCCATTCCTGCTCCTGCTGTTGTAAAGGGCAGGGTAAGAGCTCTTGAGATTGATGAAATCAAGGAGCTTGTAACCTGTTTTGGCGATGCTGCAAAAAGATGCAAAACTGCAGGCTTTGATTTCATAGAAATCCATGGTGCCCACGGGTATTTAATAGGTCAATTCCTCTCTCCCAATTCCAATATCAGAACAGATGAATATGGAGGTTCCATTGAAAACAGAACACGGTTTTTGTTTGAGGTCATAGAAGATATTCGATCAAAAACCGGAAAAGATTTCCCTGTTGGACTTAGAATCAATGGAAATGATTATAGTGAAAACGGGTGGGAGCTTAAAGATACTGTACAGATTGCTCCTCAACTTGAAAAGACAGGTATTGCATATTTGCATGTTTCAGGCGGGGTTTATGGTTCCACAGAATTGACCATTCCTTCCATGTACACAAAACATGGTTGTTTTGTACATCTTGCAAGAGAAGTTAAAAAACACGTCAATATCCCTGTAGTGACTGTGGGCAGAATTAAATACCCTGATCATGCTGAGGAGATTCTTGAGAAAGGGTATGCTGATATTGTATCCATGGGAAGGTCTTTCCTTGCCGACCCTGAATATGCCAATAAAGCAAAAGCCGGGAATTTTGATCAGATCCGCCCATGCGTTGGCTGCTGCTTAGGGTGTATCCATGCAGTTCTTATGAACAAAGAGCCCGGCTCATGTGTGGTCAACCCTGATGTTGGCAGGGAATATAAACTCAAAGATGAAATAAAACCTGAAAAAACTCTAACTATCTTAATTGCAGGAGCAGGACCTGCCGGGATGGCAGCAGCGAGGCAGTCTGCTCTCCAGGGGCATAAAACCTTTGTGTGTGAGAAAGGGCAGGATTCCGGTGGATTGCTGTCCCTTGCAGCAAAAGCACCCGGGCGTGGGGAACTTAATGATATTTTAGATTTTTTTAGAAATGAAATGGATAAATTAAATGTGGATATCCGATACAATTGTGAGCTTTCCATGGACCTGATAAATGAAATCAATCCTGACAAGGTCATACTTGCCACGGGGTCAATGCCTGATATGCCAATGATTAAAGGACTTTTTCAAAGCAAAATGGATGTTGCAACCAATGTTGATGTTATAAGCGGGAAAGAGAAGGTTGGATCAAGGGTTATTGTTCTCGGCGGCGGCATGACAGGTCTTATCACTGCTGATTTCCTTTCTGACCAGGGAAAAGAGGTTGTTGTTTTAAACCGGAAGAAAAGCTTTGCCGAAGAGATGTCCAGCAATGACAGATTTTATTTAAGGGAGAGATTGAATAATGCAAAGGTACCTTTATATAAAAATGTCTCCATTAAAAAATTCACAGACAATGGCGTTATTTTCAAGTCCAATGGAGAAGAAGTCATATTAACCGGTTTTAACTCTGTGGTTATTTCAGAAAAACACAGCTCTATAAGAGATGCCAAAAAACTTGAAAAAAAGGTGGATCCTGACTTTTATCTTATCGGCGATGCAAAATCTCCAAGGCACCTGATGTATTGCATAAGCGAAGCTGATGAAATTATTAAATCCTGATCATCACGGCAAATTTCATTAATATCTTTGAAAGTGTATTGCACTCAATTTAAAAATATGACATTAATTATTTTATGAACAGCTTACAATTCATATGACAGGAGAAATGATACAGCCTTAATGCAATGAGTGAAAAAGCTAAAAAATTCATAACTGATCTATTTAAGATTGCAGGTATTACAATTAACGGCTCAAAGCCATATGACATCACTATCAATAATGAAAATTTTTATGACAGAATTGTAAAACATGGAGAACTTGGCCTTGGAGAATCCTACATGGATAAATGGTGGGAAGCAGGGGCTGTTGATCAGTTTATAGATAAAATTCTTCGCAAAGACCTTGAAAGTAAAGTTAAAAAAAATATACCGCTTCTCTATAGTTATCTTCTGGCCCTGGTTTTTAACCGCCAGTCAAGAAAAAGAGCTTTCCAGGTTGGCGAAAGCCATTATGATATTGGTGAATGCCTTTATACAAGAATGCTGGACAAACAGATGCAGTACACCTGTGGGTACTGGGAAAATGCCACAACTCTTGACCAGGCCCAGGAAGACAAGCTTGATCTTATCTGCCGCAAGCTTGATTTAAAGCCTGGAATGAAAATCCTGGAACTTGGATGCGGCTATGGTGCTTTTGCAAAATATGCTGCCCAAAAGTATAAAGTCCATGTGACTGGATATACTGTTTCAAAGGATCAGGCAAGATTTGGCAGAGAGTTAAACAAAAATCTGGATGTTGATATTAAATTTGACGATTACCGCAATGCCCGGGGGCTTTTTGACAGGGTTATCTCCATTGGCCTTATGGAGCATGTGGGGCATAAAAACTACAGGACATATATGAAAAAAGTCCACTCCACGTTAAAAGATGATGGAATTGCATTTATCCACACCATTGGTAATAATCTAACAAAAACTTCCACCAATGCCTGGATTGGAAAATATATTTTTCCCAATGGCAGACTGCCCTCCATGAGGCTGCTGGGAAAAGCCATGGAAGGTATGTTTGTGGTGGAGGACTGGCATAATTTTGGTGAGGATTATGATAAAACCCTTATGGCATGGTATAAAAACT
>CAXMTQ010000109.1:0-7889 GCA_964196205.1 uncultured Desulfobacula sp. | reverse complement strand
TTTGAAAAAGATTCTCAAACAGTCCAGGTGATAGATCAGAGGTTTCTTCCCCACCAGTTAATCGTAAAAGATTTAAACACCATTGATGATACTATTTATGCCATTAAGGAGATGGTTGTAAGAGGTGCACCTTTGATTGGTGCAACCGGAGCATTGGGAGTATATATTGCTCTTGTACAAAAAGATAATAAAGGCTTTGACAATGATTATTTATTGTCACAATGCAAACGCCTTAAAGATGCAAGGCCAACAGCCATGAATCTTTTCTGGGGTGTTGACAGAGTTTCATCTGCGGCATTAAAGCATGGAAATTATAGAAAACGGGTTCAGGCAGCCCTTAATGAAGCCCTCAAAATTATTGAAGAAGAAGCTTTTAACTGCCGTAAAATCGGTGAATATGGCATGCCGATTATTGAGCAGATAAGTAAAAAGAAAAATGGAAAACCTGTAAATATTTTAACCCACTGCAATGCAGGCTGGCTTGCCTGTATTGAATATGGTACAGCAACAGCACCCATCTATAAAGCTTTTGATAACAGTATTGATGTCCATGTGTGGGTGGATGAAACAAGACCTTTAAATCAGGGTTCACGCCTGACTGCCTGGGAACTTGGCAAACATGGTGTGAATCATACCATTATTACTGACAATGCAGGAGGGCACATCATGCAGCACGGCATGGTTGACATTGTCATTGTTGGAACAGACAGAACCACAAGGGCTGGAGATGTGGCCAATAAGATAGGAACCTATTTAAAAGCCCTTGCAGCAAAAGATAACAGTATTCCATTTTATGTTGCCTTACCCTCGAGCACTTTTGACTGGGATATTACCAATGGTATTGCAGATATTCCCATAGAAGAACGGGATCCAGATGAAATCAAATATGTATATGGCCTTTCCAATGGAAAGAGTGCAAGAGTGCTTGTGCCTCCAGAAGAAAGCCCTGCAGCCAATCATGCATTTGATGTTACACCTGCAAGACTTGTCACAGGTTTTATTACAGAACGCGGTGTTTGCAAAGCAGCAGAACAGGATATCATATCCCTGTTTCCAGAGAAAAAGTAAATCAAAAATTGAGTTTGGATATTAATATTGAGACAGCATAACAAAAAATTGTTTAAAGAGAATACAAAAGGATAAAATGAAAGCTAAAACCATTGCCATTCATAAAGGTACACTGAAAGATTCAAAGACCGGCGGAGTAAATACACCTGTTTATACTTCTTCTGCTTATAATTATATCAACAGGGATGAGACATGTTATCCTCGATATTTTAATATCCCTAATCAAGATGCTGTTGCAAAAAAAATAGCCGCACTTGAACATAACCAGGCCGGTCTTGTTTTCAGTTCAGGCATGGGAGCCATGTCAACTTCCATCCTGGCTTATGCCGGAAGTGGTGATCATGTTGTAATGCTGGATGCCCTTTATGGCGGAACTCACCATTTTGCCACTCAATGGTTTTCTCATTTTGGTATTGACTGCACCTTTACAGGAACCAGCGCTGAAGATGTTATTAAAGCTGTTATACCTGAAACCAGAGTAATAGTAATAGAATCTCCAACAAACCCCCTTCTTGCAGTGGTGGATATTGAAAAAATTGCCCAATTTGCAAGGAAAAATAAAATTATAACCATAATTGATAATACCTTTGCAAGCCCTGTGAATCAAATTCCCTACGATCTTGGCATGGATATTGTGGTTCACAGCGGGACAAAATATCTTGGAGGGCATTCTGATCTGTGCTGCGGTATGGTTGCATGTTCCCATGAAAAGATGGAGAAAATTTTAAGCCTTGCAAGGGTTCTGGGGCCAAGTCTTGATCCAAGAATCTGCTACCTTCTGGAAAGAAGTATGAAAACACTTGTCTTAAGAGTAAATGCCCAGACTCAGAATGCCATGGAAATGGCAAATTTTCTGGAAAACCATCCTGACATTGCAAAGGTATATTATCCAGGTCTTGAAAGTTTTAAAGGCTATGAAATTGCAAAACAGCAGATGACAGGTTTTGGTGCCATGCTCTCCTTTGAAATAAAAGATAAAGACCCAGATAAATTTATTGAAAAATTGAGGATTGTAAGCCCGGCCGTCAGTCTTGGTGGTGTGGAATCCACCATATGCTCTCCTGCACTTACTTCCCATGCAAAGATGTCTACTCAGGAACGCCAAAGAATTGGTGTGACTGATTCTCTTTTAAGGCTATCCATTGGACTTGAAGATGCAGATGATTTAAAACAGGATATTGACAATGCTTTGAAAAAATCTGTTCTTTAAAATAATCTAAGGTGCATTGTTAATGATAATCAGTGTTGTGGTTGGTCAGTTCTGGTATAGCTCCCCGCTTTTATGCTGATTCAAGGCTGTGCTTTTTACATTATATTTTAAAAGTTTGTGTATGACTTCCTGCTTAAAATTATATTTTAACTCTGAAGTATTTAGTTGCAAAAAGCCTAAAAGAGTCGGAGCATCGTTGCCAGTAAGTTCAACTTTTTTATCTGGTGTTATTTGTATGAGTAGTTTCTTCATAAAATTTTCTCCTTTTAATTTTATTAAAAACAACCAGGAGATCTCACCCAAGAGATCCTTTTGCTTCTATTTGTTAAGTAATATAAAAGCAACATCTGTGCCATCAATACAAACAAGCTAAAACCCCTGTTCAACAGGCATGTTTAAAATAAGAAAAATATTACTATTACATAATTTGTAAAATTTTAAGAATTTTTTTACATAATTTGTTACATTTTTTATATATAATCTGATTTAATCCCATTACAAAAAGCGCACTCCTCAACTCTCAGTAGTTTTTTCCTTTTATATAGAGATGAAAATAAAATTAACCTTTAAATCGCCGGAGATTTTTTATATAAGGTATTTATAAAAAAAAACAGCCTGGAAACAGGTAATGAAAAATATAGAAGGAAGTCCCTATGCTTACAGATTTGGAAAAAAAAATAATCAGCCTGCTGCAAACCGATATACCGGTTGTTAAACGGCCATTCCTTGAAATGGCAGAACAGATTGGTATAACTGAAGATAAATTTTTAAGTGTATTAAAAAATCTTGATAAAAGAGGAATGATAAGAAGATTTGGCGCCACATTAAAGCATCAAAAATCAGGGTTTAAGGCAAATGCCATGGTGGCCTGGAAAGTTGATGAAGACAAGGTTGAAAAAGTAGGAGATATCATGACAGGTTTTCATGAAATCACCCATTGCTACAGGCGAAATCCAGCTCCTGGCTGGAAATATAATCTTTATACCATGGTTCATGCAGCCAGCGAAGATGAGTGTTATGCCCTTGTAAAAAAGATTTCCAAAGCTGTGGGGCAGGATAATTATGAGCTGCTGTTCAGCAGGCAGGAGCTTAAAAAAACATCAATGAAATATTTTGAAAATTGATTATTCGACAGGCTGTTACATAATGCTAATTTTTCATAGTTCAAGGCGGGTAATAGATTTAACCACAGGTATACATAATAGTATTCCGAGGATTAAATTTAGTATCCAACGAAGAAATTGGGGAAATTAGTGTTGTGTAGCAGTCTGTCGCCCCATATCCTTTGTGTAAATCCATGGATCCATGACTTTGCAGCCTTTGATTTCTGGGCTAAACCTCTCGGACTTTTGTCAATAGCTGCAATCCTGCGAAAAAAAGGATTGAAAATAAGCTATATTGACTGCCTTGACCGGTTTCACCCACAAGAATCCAAAAAAATAAAAGTTTCATGGGATGGCAGGGGACCATTTAGAAAAACAGAGATTGATCTGCCTGAATATCTTAAATCAGACGAGATCAAAACTATTGGGAAAAAATACTCTAGATACGGCATAAAACCTGAATGGTTTATTCAGGATCTCCAAAAAACAGATAAACCAGATATTATTTTTGTTACCTCTTTAATGACCTATTGGGCCACCGGGGTAAAAGAGACCATAGAAATCATTAAAGAGATCTATCCCGGGGTCCCACTTGTGCTCGGGGGTATCTATGCCACCTTGAACTTTGATCATGCAAAAAAAAATACCCTGGCAGATCTTGTGATAAAAGGTGCAGGAGAATATCAATTAAAAAAAATTATCAAGGATTTTACAGGATTTGAATTGGATGACAGCTATATATCCAGCGACCTGAATGTATTGCCTTATCCAGCCCTTGATCTTCAAAACGAAATTGCCTATGCCCCGATCTTAACTTCACGGGGGTGCCCGTTTTCATGTGATTATTGTGCTTCCTCATATCTTGAACCCGAGTTCCGGCAAAGATCGCCTGAAAATGTATTTAAAGAGATCAAACACTGGCATGAAAAGTATAAAGTTCAAAATTTTGCCTTTTATGATGATGCCCTGCTGATAAATGCAAAATCATATGCTTTTCCTCTGTTTGAAAAGATTATTGCTTCTAAGATGGATGTATGGTTTCACACACCCAATGCGCTTCATATCAATGCAATCACAAAACAGGCAGCAGAACTAATGTTTAAAGCAGGTTTTAAAACTATCAGACTGGGGCTTGAAACAACGGAATTTTCCCAAAAAAGAAGCCATGATATCAAAGTTGTTGAAAATGATTTTTCCAAGGCAGTTGAGAATCTGAAAACTGCAGGATTCAAAAAAGAGCAGATGGGAGCATATTTATTATGTGGTTTACCTAAACAAAATCTTGATGAAGTTGAGATTTCCATGCAACTTGTGGCAAAAACCGGGATAATGCCTGTTCTTGCCTATTATACCCCGATCCCCCATACACCGATGTGGAAAAGTGCTGTAAAACATTCAAAGTTTGATCTGACAGAACACCCTGTTTTTACAAACAATACCCTTTTCCCATGTATAAATTCAGACATTGATTTAAAACGAATTTCCCGATTGAAAAATATATCAATCTAATATATAACTTTCCCTGTTTGTTAAGATTGGTTTGTTCGCGATTTATTATTATATCGTTATAATTTAATTATTATAACATTTGATATAACCTTTTATAGAGGTGAAATTTGGACTTAACAAGTATAATAATGCAAACTCTCGGTGGTCTTGGACTGTTCATTCTGGGCATGAAAATGATGACTGAAGGGCTTCAAGCCACTGCCGGACAAAAAATCAGGCGGATTCTTGAGGCACTTTCTTCTAACAGATTAATGGGATGTGCTACAGGAGCAGGCGTTACCGCAATTGTTCAATCATCTTCTGCTACAACAGTCATGCTGATCGGGTTTGCCAGTGCCGGCATCATCAATCTCGAGCAGGCGGTTGGTGTAATCATTGGTGCCAATATCGGGACCACCATAACAGGACAAATGATTGCATTTAAGCTGACCAAAGCAGCTCTTCCCGCCATTGCACTTGGGGTGGGATTTAAATATTTTTCAAAAAAGAGGAAGTATCGCCATATAGGGGATATTATACTTGGATTTGGCCTGCTGTTTTATGGTATGGTTGTAATGAAACATGGCCTTTCGCCCATGAAATCAGATCCCCAGTTTATTGAATTTTTTACAACCTTCAGTACAGATAGTCTAAGAGGCATTTTGTTGTGTGTGCTCATGGGTACGGTACTGACTGTAGCGGTTCAGTCTTCATCCGCTACAGTGGGTTTGACAATGACCCTTGCAGTATCAGGACTTTTAACTTATCCAACGGCCATGGCTCTTGTTCTTGGTGAAAATATCGGTACAACGGTGACTGCTCAATTATCCACCATTGGCTCTAAAAACATAGAAGCCCATCGAACGGCAAATGCCCATACAATTTTTAATGTAATGGGTGTTGGTATTATGTTGCTGATTTTCCCCTGGTTTGTCGATATCGTTGAAACCCTTACCTTAAAATCCGGTGCCGGAGCAGTAACCCAGACAGTGAATGGTGAATACATCAATGTTGCCAGGTATATTGCCAATGGTCATACAATTTTTAATGTTATCAACGCTATTGTTTTTTTAATACTTCTTCCAAAACTTGTTCAACTGACCATTTTAATATCTCCCAAGCCTGCAAAGTCAAAAGAACGATATAAACTGCCTCAATTTGACATGAGCTTTATTGATTCACCCATTGGTGCCCTAGCCAAGGTTAAGGGTGAGATTATTAAAACACTTGAATTTACCCATATGAACCTGAAAAAGACATCATCATGTCTTCAAATAAGAGATGATGATATCCTCGGAGAGAGAGAAGCTGTAGAAGATCATCTTGATGACTGCCAGAAAGTAATTATAAAATATTTGACAACTATTTACCAGGGAGAGGTAAATGAGCCTGAAGCCAAAGAGATATCAGAAATGATGCGGATCACCAATAATATAGAAAGACTGGGTGACTCCATGGAAAATGTAGCAATTATGCTCGAAAAAATATATGACAGGGATCTGGGATTCAGTGAAACTGCAAAACAGGATCTGGCACTTATATCCAATGAGGTGGATAAATTTGTGGAATTAATACTTGATGAACTGCATGAAAAAACTCCGGGTTTTTATCAAAAAGCACTTGGCTTTGAAGACAATATTGATCAGATGCGTGAAAATATGAGACATCAGCATATAGAAAGATTAAGAGCAGATGACTGCTCTGTTGACAGTGGTGTTTTTTTTATATCCCTTGTTTCCAGTTATGAAAAAATGGGAGATTACTGCTATAATATCTCTACAGGCGTGAGCAGGATTATTTAAGATGATAGTATTTGATCTTGAATGCCTGAACGGCCATACTTTTGAGGGCTGGTTTGAAGATAAAAAAGATTTGGAAAATCAGCAGGAGCAGGGTATTTTAACATGTCCTGTTTGTGAAACACCATCTGTTGTCCAGAAACTGCATCCCATTTCCATAAAAAAAACATCTGCGCATACAAGTCAGAAAGCATTACAGGCAAGTCAGGAAGCCATGGCTGAATTAACTGAGAAAGTGGCTGAATATGTTGAAAAAAATTATGAAGATGTAGGATCTGATTTTACAAAACAAGCCTTGAAAATGCATTACGGGGCAGAAGAATACCAGAATATCAGGGGCAGCACTACAAAGGAAGATGATAAAATTCTTGCCAAAGAGGGAGTCCCTGTCTTAAAAGTTCCTGTTATAAAAAAACCAAAAGATGATTTAAATTAACTTTTTTTGTCATCTCCAATGATCTGGATATTTACATGGCGGTTTCTTGGTCCGTCAAACTCACAAAAGTATATTCCCTGCCAGGTTCCAAGTACAAGAGAACCATTCTCCAGAGGTATAATTTCAGAAGGGCCGAAAAGGCTGACTTTTATGTGGGCTGCTGAATTGCCTTCCATGTGTTTAAAATGGTCATCCCAGGGAATTACCTTGTTTATGGTGTTTAAAATATCTGTTTCAACTGCAGGATCAGCATTCTCATTAATGGTAATTGCAGCAGTTGTGTGCATGGAAAACACTTGGACAAGACCATTTTTAATATTAGATTGTCTGACTGCATTTTGAACCTGGGAAGTAATATCAACCATCTGGGTTCTGGCATTGGTTTTTACACTTATCTGCATGTCCTATTTCCTTTTAGTTACCCGTTCCAGGTGTTTCTCTTACGGTCGCTGGAGGTTATAGCAAATTCATATGACTTTTAAAATTCAAGAGCCTTTTCTACAATATTGTCCGCGGAGATTCCATACTCCTTGAGTACTGTTCCACCAGGCGCAGATGCACCAAATTTATCAATACTTATGATTTTGCCGTTTTGGCCGACATATTTTTCCCATCCCATACTGATTCCTGCTTCAACAGCAATTTTCTTTGTTATATCAGAAGGCAGAATTATTTCTTTATATGATTCAGGTGCTTTTTCAAAAAGTTCCCAGGAAGGCATGGATACAACAGATGCCCTGATATTATGATCTTTTTCAAGAGTGTCAGCTGCCTGAGCACATATA
>CAXMTQ010000108.1:0-7928 GCA_964196205.1 uncultured Desulfobacula sp. | reverse complement strand
CATCGAACGCACGTGCACCGTCGTAGGGCAAAATGCTACGTTTTCCCTACGTTTAAAACAAACAAAGGCTCACGCCGAAACGTAAGCCTTTGTTTTCAATGGTAGCGGGGGAAGGATTTGAACCAACGACCTTCGGGTTATGAGCCCGACGAGCTACCAGACTGCTCCACCCCGCATCAACAAGCAGGTAATATATAGAATTGTTCAGTTTGTGTCAAGCTTTTTTATAAGCTTTTTTACAAGTTTTGATAGATTGATATTGAAAAATTTAATTTGTCTGTTCGTGTAATATAAAAAATATTTGATTTTTTTTATTGGGTTCAATACATCCAGCAATTCTGTGGTCAATGTTTTGTTAGCGCCATTTGCAGCTCTTCCATGGAGGGAGTTGCAGCACCAAGCTTTGCCACAACAATCCCTGCTGCTGCATTGGCCACCATTGCACTCTCTTTAAATGTTGCACCTGTTGCAAGGCCTAAGCCGAGAAGAGAGATTACTGTATCACCGGCACCAGAGACATCAAACACCTGCTGAGCCTGCGATTCTATGATATAGGGTTTTTTACTCTTTTCAAACAATATCATGCCGTCTTTACCGCATGTAATTAAGAGCCTTTCAAGCTTAATTTTATCCATGAGTATCTGCCCTGCTGTAAAAACGTCCTGATTGGATTTGATATCCATATTAGCTGCAAGGCTTGCCTCTTTTTTATTTGGTGTAAGAGTGGATACAAGTTCATATTTAGAAAAATTCAGGGCTTTGGGATCTGCCAGAGTAAGGATATTATGTTTTTTTGAAAGATTAACTGTCTGTTGAACCAGATCTTTTGTGACAAGGCCTTTATCATAATCTGAAAGAATAATCAGATCAACATCTGAAATTCTGTTTTTTATGATTTTAACAAGTTTTTCAAGGGTATTACTGTTAATATTTTTTTTTATCTCCTTGTCAATTCTTAAAACCTGCTGATTAGATGCAATTACCCTTGTTTTTCTGGTTGTAGGTCTTTGCGGCTCACTGATAATCCCGTCAGTCTCAATACCCAGATCTTCAAGTTTTTCAAATATCATCCGGCCGGCTTTGCCTGTTCCGGCTGTACCAATTGCAGAAACTCTGGCACCCATGGCAACTAAATTATGGATGACATTGCCGGCACCACCAAGGGCATGACTCTCCTTTTCTATACAAACCACTGGAACCGGCGCCTCAGGAGAGATTCGATCCACACTGCCCCAAAGATATTCATCAATCATCAAGTCACCGATGACAAGGGCATTTATATTCTGAAAATCATTTAAATTAATTGTCATTTGGCTAACAGTGTTTTTATCATGGTTTTAAGTTCAAAATAGTCTCTTGTCACAGGGATCTCTGGAAAATCTGCAATCACTGAATCTGGTGGTTTAAAGAAAAACCCTTTGCTTGCCTCCTGGATCATTTTAATATCATTATAGGAATCACCAAAGGCAATTACATGATAATTGAGTTTTTTTAAGGCTTTAACAGCTTTATGTTTCTGATTATCAATGCGTAGGTTATAATCGGTGATATTATTCTGTTTATCAATGGTCAAAGTGTGGCAAAAGAGTGTGGGGTAATTTAATTTTTTCATCAAAGGCTTTGCAAACTCTTCAAAGGTATCTGACAAAAGAATAATCTGAGTCTCTTTTCTAATCCAGTTTAAAATATCCAGAGCTCCTTCAAGGGGCTCAAGGCTGGCAATCACATTTTTAATATCCTCAATTTTTAAACTGTTTTCCTTTAAAATGGATAGACGCCTGGTCATCAGGATATCATAATCACTGATATCTCTGGTGGTTAGTTTAAGCTCTTCAATCCCTGTTTTTTTTGCAACACTGATCCATATTTCAGGTACAAAAACGCCTTCAAGATCTGCAACCAATATTTTCATGTTTTTTATTACTCCTGATCAATCTCTTCAATTCTGATGATAACCGGATTTCCCACAACTGAATCAATTTTGGAAATTTCTTTTAAGGCTTTTTGCACCCACTCCTCTTTAGATTTATGTACAATCATTACAATAGGTACCTTCCCATTATGTTTTTTCCCTTTTTGATGGACAGATTCAATACTGATATTATTATCTCCAAGAATCCCTGAGATTTTTGAAAGAACTCCTGGATTGTCCTGGGCTTCAAACCGCAGATAATATCTTATATATAATTGAGCCATGGGAAGAATCGGAATGGCTTTAATATTTTCTTCAGGATATCCCAGAATTGGCACTCGCCTTTTGGTGCCTGAAATAATGTTTCTTGCAATATCTGTTATGTCACTTAAAACAGCGCTCGCGGTAGGCATCATACCGGCACCATGACCATACAGCATTATCTGTCCTGTTGCATCAGCATCAATCGCTATGGCATTCATGGATTTGTCAACATGGGACAATGGATTTGTCTCTGGTATCATTGTGGGGTGTACCCGGGCTTCCACATGATCTTTATGTTTTTTTCCAATGGCGAGAAGCTTGATGGTATATCCAAAGGATTTGGCAAACTCAATGTCCACAGGTGTTATATTGCGGATACCTTCCACATGAATATCTTTTAAATTAATTTCCATGCCATGGGCGAGAGAATTGAGGATAGCAAGTTTATGTGCAGTATCGAATCCATCTATATCCAATGAAGGCTCAGCTTCAGCAAACCCGAGTTCCTGGGCCTGTTTTAAAGCCTCTTCAAATCCTAATCCCTCCTTGGAAATTTTTGTAAGAATATAGTTACATGTCCCGTTTAAAATCGCTGACATGGATTTGATATCATTGGCCACAAGGGTTTCTCTCAAGGTTTTGATGATTGGCATACACCCGCCGCAGCTTGCTTCAAAAGCCAGGTCAACCTGATTTTTTCTTGCTGTTTTAACAAGATCATTTCCAAAGCCTGCCAAAAGGGCTTTATTTGCTGTTACAACATGTTTCTTGTTTTCCAGGGCTTTGAAAATAAATTGCTTTGCAAAGGTTTCTCCTCCAATGGTTTCCACAATAATATCTATGTCCGGGTCACCTATTATCTTATCAGCATCAGATACCAGGTCAGTGGTTCCAAGATCAAAACCCCTGTCTGTGGTCGTATCAATATCAGCAATGGTTTTAAGGTTTAAAACAGCATTGATTCGAGATTCAAGCAGTTTTTGTTTTGTTTTTAACAGTTTTGCTACGCCGGCACCCACAACGCCGTACCCTAATATCCCAATATTGATTATTTTCATTTGCCTTTAGTTTCTCCCTCTTTTTTCTCTCCAATGTTAAGTCGTCAAGTTAAAAATAACTTACACACCTTGTTTGTCCTTTTGCCTGTTTTCGGCGTTACGTCAGGTTTACATACACTTGTTATGCGCACCTTAACGTGCCTTGAAAACAGACAAAATTACGGCACAATCTGTATAACTTATTTTAACTTGTCTCCTAATTTTTTTGTTTAAATCTTAGACTCAATACAATATTCAAATAATGATGTCAAAAAACTTTTGACTTTTCAAAGCAATTTGTTTAATATTCCAAGGTTCTTGACTGGCAGAATCAATAAACATTTTAAAGGTGATTTTAATATGAGTAAGTCCTTAACATATGCAGATTCAGGTGTTGATATTGATAAAGCAAACAGATTGGTTGACCGGATTAAAGATATTGCAAAATCTACTCCGCGATCCGGGGTAATGGGGGAAATTGGTGGTTTTGGAGGTCTTTTTTCCCTGAATCTTTCCAATGTTTCAAACCCAGTGTTGGTCAGTTCAACCGACGGGGTCGGAACCAAACTTAAAATTGCTTTTATGATGGATAAGCATGATACTATAGGTGTTGACCTTGTTGCCATGTGCGTTAACGATATAATTGTACAAGGTGCAAAACCCCTGTTTTTTCTGGATTATCTTGCCATGGGTTCTTTGGATAACGATGTGGCTGAAAAAATTATTACAGGAGTTGCCAGTGGCTGCAGTGAATCAGGATGTGCATTGATCGGCGGTGAAACAGCAGAAATGCCCGGGCTGTATCAGGATGGGGAATATGATCTTTCCGGATTCAGTGTTGGTATTGTGGATAATGATAAAATAATAGATGGTTCCAGCATCCGAAACGGTCACAGACTTATCGGGCTTGCATCAAACGGAATTCACAGCAATGGATTTTCCCTTGTAAGAAAAATCTTTTTTGATAAATGCAAATATGATGTAAACACCAAGCTTGAAGATCTTGAACTCACCCTTGGAGAAGAGCTTTTAAAACCTACTATAATCTATGTTCCCACTTTATTAAGCCTTTTAAGAGATCTGCCGGTTCACGGAATCGTGCATATAACAGGCGGCGGCATTGATGAAAATATTATCCGGGTAATTCCCTCAGCATGTAAAGCAGTTGTTCACAAAGGTTCATGGGAAACTCCTCCTATATTCAACATTCTTCAAAAAGAAGGTGTGGTTTCGGATTCTGAAATGCAGAGAACTTTTAACAATGGTATTGGCATGGTGATTGTCGTACCGGAAGATTCTGCCGATGATGTCATGGACAGGCTTGGAGCCATGAATCAAAAGGCTTACTTTATCGGCGAGATAGAATCAAGAACTGATAGTGAAGTGCAAACCCAGTGGGTATAGACCCCGGGGATTTTTTTATCATATTCTGTTATGATTATACTTGGTATTGAATCATCCTGTGATGAAACCGCAGCTTCAATTGTTCAAGATGGAACAAAAGTTCTTTCTTCTACAATTGCCTCCCAGGTAGATGTTCATCATAAATATGGCGGTGTCGTACCCGAGCTTGCCTCTCGAATGCATGTTGAAGCTATCACGACCGTGGTAGACAAAGCCATAAAAAAAGCAGGTATTGAAATCAGCGATATTGACGGGGTTGCTGCAACAAGGGGGCCTGGTCTCATTGGAGCACTTCTTGTGGGTTTCTCGTTTGCAAAATCTTTTGCCTTTGCCAGACATCTTCCCTTTGCCGGCGTCAATCATCTGGAAGCGCATATTTATTCCCTTTTTCTAACGGATGAAAAACCCGATTTCCCTTTTATTGCTCTTGTGGTCTCCGGAGGACACACCAATATTTATTATGTAACTTCATATAATAATTTTGAGCTCATGGGGCAGACCAGGGATGATGCTGCTGGTGAAGCTTTTGATAAAGTTGCCAAGATGCTTGGATTAGGGTATCCAGGGGGTCCTATAATTGAAAGTCTTGCAAAAACAAATACTTCTGACAATATAAAATTTCCCAGGACAATGCTTGAAAAAGATAGCTTTGATTTTAGCTTCAGTGGTCTCAAATCATCTGTGGGACGTTATATACACAACAATCCAGTAGGTTCCAAAGATGAAAAAGCACAGATTGCAGCTTCGTTCCAGGAAGCTGTTATTGATGTGCTGTCACAAAAATTGATTAATGCGGCTTTGTATAAAAATTGTGACAGAATTGGTGTCTCAGGTGGTGTCTCTGCCAATAAAACCTTTGTAGAAAAATTAATGGGAAAAGCAAAAAATAAAAAAATCAGGCTTTTTTCTCCATCAGTAGAGCTTTGCGGCGATAATGCTGCCATGATAGCAGCAAGAGGTTATACCATGATTCAGCAGGGATCTCTTTGTGATCTTGACCATGATGTCTTCTCCAGATCCAAAATAGAATAATTTTCGGATAAAATCTTGCCCATCTACGTCGTTGTGGCAATTTAACTGCTTGAATTCAGAAGATATTTTTTTTTATATTTTAATATTCGCTGTAAAGATATGTTGCAGGCCTGGTAAAGATTCTCATTTTGATTAATCTGTTTTGTGATTTCATTATAGGCTATATCGATATCCGGTCCTTTATGGCAGATCAGGGCAATATCAATCCCTGATTTTAGAATTTGCCGGATAGAGGTTTTCATATCATGCTCAATAGCTTTCATATCTAAATCATCGGTCATTACAAGACCTTCATAACCCATTTTATTGCGCAACAGGTCATTGGCAATAAAAGAGGATAGACTTGCCTGCCATTTATTGTCAATCTTTGGATATGAGATATGAGACAGCATTATTCCTGAAACATTACTGTCTATTGCATCTTTGAAAGGGAGTATATCTGATTGTTCAAGTGTTTTCAAATCAATGTCCAGAACCGGAAGATGAAAATGGGAATCTTTAACTGTTCTGCCAATTCCGGGAAAATGCTTTGCCACAGCCATAATTCCTTTTTTCTGCAGACCAAGGATAACTTCCATGCCTAGAGATGATACTCTCTTTGCATCTCCTTTAAACGCTCTCTCTTTCATTATGCTGTCCATACTGTCGGGTATAATATCAAGAACCGGAGCAAAATTCATATTAATCCCGGCCTGGTGTAATTCATCTGCTGTAATTAAAGCAAAATGTTTGGCATCCTCAACAGATTCAATATAAGGATTACCCTTGAATATGGTAAACGGTTTTTGGAGCCTTGCAACCGTACCTCCTTCCTGATCAACAGCAATGAAAAGAGGTGGAAGGCCGCAGGATTTTGCATATTCCTGGCAGGCCTTGCAAAGGGATGCCAACTGTTGTGGAGTTTCAATATTTCTTTTAAAAAGAATTATACCACAGGCTTTGATTCCATTTATAATATGTTTTAATCCTCGGTTTAATTCAATACCGTCAAAACCCAGCATTAATCGCTGGCCTGCCATTTCTTTTAAAGTTGTTTTGTCTTTATTCATTTAATTTCCTTGACGACTCCTCTTTTAAATATTAGAAGTTCTCTTTTCAACATAAAGAAGTTTTTTGAACCTACTGTTTTAGATATCATGAAATCAGACACTTTAAAATCAGATTTTATTTTGATCTTTGTTGCAACTATCTGGGGACTGGCCTTTGTTGCACAGAGAGTCGGTATGGAACATATTGGCCCGTTTACCTTTAATGGTCTTCGTTTTGTCCTGGGAAGCCTTTCTCTAGTGCCTGTTATCTATTTTACCAGAAATTCAAAGTCCAGAAGAGATAATGCAGGCTTAATAAAATCCGGATTCATATCAGGAGTTGTTTTGTTTGGCGGTATCTCATTTCAACAGGTGGGGCTGGTTTATACAACTGCCGGGAAAGCAGGATTTATAACCGGTCTTTATGTTGTTTTTGTTCCCATTTTAGGGGTTTTACTCAAACAGGGTAAAACTAATGCTGCAACATGGATTGGAGCAACTCTGGCCTGTATCGGCATGTATCTATTAAGTGTAAACAAAGGTATGACCGTGAATAAAGGTGACATTCTTGTCTTGTTCTCAGGCATCTGCTTTGCTTTTCATCTGATCATCATAGGAAAATTAACCAACCGCTTTAACACAGCCTGGCTTTCACTGGTACAGTGTATTGTATGTTCAATTCTAAGCCTGCTGGTTGCAGGAATATTTGAAACCTTTATCATTTCAGATATTTTAAAAGTTTCCGTCCCCATAATATATGGTGGTGTGTTTTCTGTTGGGATAGCTTACTCTTTGCAGATATATGGTCAAAAAAACAGCCCTGCTTCCCATGCTGCCATAATTTTAAGCCTTGAGGCTGTTTTTGCAGCCCTTGGAGGCTGGATTATGCTAAATGAAATACTTTCAGGACGTGGTATTTTTGGATGTCTGCTCATGCTTGCCGGCATGTTGATATCACAACTGTTTACAAAAAGAGGTCTAAGAACTTCAATTGACTAAGAGGCTCTAAGAAGAGCGTATGCTCACAAATTGGGGTTGTTTAACAGCTTTTCGAGAGGAATAAGAGTGCTCAGTATGCTTGACATTTGACGCGGCATTGATTACTTTTTATATTATTATAATAAGGAGGAAAAAATGACTCAACCTGATGATTTTCTTAAAGACAAACATATACTTGCAGTTGATGATGAAAAAGATATCCTTGAAACCATACAGGAAATCCTGAATGATACAAAAGTCGATCTTGCCCAG
>CAXMTQ010000107.1:2451-8087 GCA_964196205.1 uncultured Desulfobacula sp. | reverse complement strand
AGAAATATCACTGCCTGAAATCATATGGGGTTTAAGCTCTTTGAGATTTTTTTGGGAATCTTTTTTTATCTGCTCCCAGAGTAATGCATCAAAATCAGGCAGTCTCTCAAAGCCAAACCATGTGCGAAACACCTGTGCAGGAACCTTGCAATACTTCATGAGGGCTTCACACAAAAGAGTGCCTGACCCGCACATGGGATCATACAAAGGAATTTTTCCATCCCATCCGGACAACTCTATAATAGAGGCAGCAACGGTTTCCTGCATGGGTGCGGATACTGATTCCTCTCTGTAGCCCCGTTTGTGCAGGGAGCCGCCCGAGGCATCAATGGCAAGGGTTGCAAAGTTATTATGAATATGAATATTGATGATAATATATGGCTCTTGTGCATCAACATTTGGTCTTTTGTTGCTTCTGTCCCTGAAATAATCTGCTATGGCATCTTTTACCCGCAATCCTGCAAAATTGGAGTGTGTGATTTCTGACTCTGCCACATTTGCAGCAATTGAAAACGTTTTTCTTGGTGTTAAAAACTCTTCCCACCTGATTTTTTTGGCAGCTTTATACAGTTGATCCTTATCATGGCATTCAAATCTTACAAGGGGAGCAAGAATCCTTGAAACAAGCCTTGAAAAATAAATAATCCTGTAAAAATCTTTTTTCGATGCCTTAAACCAGGCGCCTCTGAAAACAGGCTGTAAATCATAGGCGCCCAGAGTTTTAAGTTCATTTACAGCAATATCTTTTATACTTTCAGCAACCTGGGCAAAATATTGTGACTCTTTTTCATAGAGATACTCAAGTTTTGCTTTTTTTCTTGTTTTGCCTTTTCCTTTTTGAAGGATACTTTTTTTCTCACTATTCACCACTCACACCTCAAATTTCATCACTCAATTTATCTTTTTGTACCTATTTTTAAAATATCAGCAATATTGGCATTTGCATCCAGCATGGGTTTAATTAAGGGTTTTGAACAGGTCATCAAAGTAGAAACTCCAGGTCCATGTCCTGCAAGCAGGCAATCTGAATGAACAACAACACCGATACTGATCGCCCCTTTTAAAAATGATCTGCCATAGGAATTATCATGGTCAAGCAATGCCACAAAGTCACCAAATTTAAGCTTGTCCAATTTATACTCTTTAACAGTGTCAGGATCACTTGTCATTATATCGTAATCTCCTGCTGCTGTATGGGCAGCACCAAGACCTGAACCCATGCACTGGGCCGGCACAATTGTTGTCACCGGAACTTCAATCAGCCCTTTAAGTTTTTTCTGTTTTATCTTCACTTTTTTTAAAAGATCCGGATCAAGATTATACAGTTTAATATCAGGATAATCAATCAATCTCAGCCCCTGACCCCGGGTTATGATCATTATTTTGTCATCATAGGTAAGCTGTTTCAGAATTGCTTTTGGAAAATCAATCATTACATGCTCTGATCCGCCATGATGACCTGTAACAACTCCTTTTTCACCCTTTGCATCGCCTGAAACTATAATTGCTTCATTGCCGATACAGGAAAGCAGTTGAAGGGAATTATTGGGAAAATCAAAGGGTTTTTCACTGTTTGCAGAACATGAAACCCCTGGTTCTATATGATCTCCTGCAAGTCCGAAAGCGGAATCTCCAACCTGAATGTTAAGAGTAATACCACCAATACTTGGAAGAATAAAAGGCTTGCCTTCATGGTCCACTTTCCAGCCCGGCCTTATTCTTGGAGGTCCTGGTTTGCACTGCATGGATAATTCCACAAGTTTGTCTTCATTGGTTTTTAACATAATAACCCCTATAATATATTTTTTTTAAGTTTTAATAAAAACGGAATTGCAGCAAATCCGATCAGGGCACTGATAATAAACATATTTTCAAGTCCTGCAACATCACCGATTATCCCTGCGAGAAATACTGCAATTGCCCTTGCAGCAAAGGAGGTCATCATAAAAAGACCATTGGCTGCAGAGGGATTGTCTTTTGCATTTTCCTGGATAATTGCCAGCATTACAGGAGTTGTTGAAAGCACAGTGAAACCTGTTACTGCCAGCATGATAATCTGTAAAAATCCGGTGGTGAAAGAAAAGAAAAGAATTGATACTGGTGCAATTACTAAAACCCAGAACAGAACTCTCTGCCGGCCCATCCAGTCACTGAAAGTTCCAGCACTCAATACTCCGGCTACGCCAAAAGCTTCATACAGTGTAAGGGCTGCACCTCCAAGCCAAAGGCTGTTAGTCTGCCTCTCCACAAGAACCGTGAGAAAAACCCCCATGGAGGCATGCATAAATGCCCGGGCACATAAAATGCCACTTAGAGGAACCAGTACATGCTTTATTTCATGGAAAGCTGTTTTCAGTGATCCGCTTCTTTTTATGGTTGTTGTTTTCTCTTTTTCAAGGGTAAAATAGAGCAGAATAGATGTTAAAACAGCAAAGCTCATAATCAAATAAAAGTGGTCTGCACCAAGAAATGAGACAGCTGCTATTGCAAACATTGGTCCTGCAGCCCTGGCAGTTTCACCACCGGTCATATAAATACTCATACCGCGGCCCTTTCTATCCCCGGAATAGTTGGCTATGAGAACAGGGGAAGGAACATGGTACAGAGCCACGCTGATGCCGGCCATAAAAAGAAGAACCAGCAGCATATAATATGAGGATGCACTTAAAAGCAGACTCATTGGTATGGCAGTAAGTGTGGGTGCAAGAATAACCAGCCACCGCGCAAGCCCTTTGTTATCTGCAAACAGTCCTATAAAAGGATTAAACAAGGCTGGAATCTGCATTACTGTTGATAGGAGTCCCACCTGGCTCAAGGTTAAGGAGAGCTTCTCTATAATCAGAGGAAGCAGAGGAGCAAGACAGCTTGTATAAATGTCATGGATAAAATGGGAAAAGGCAATAAGTGATACTCTGCCAGTTTGGAATTTTTGAGTTTTCATTCCAGCTTAATTATCAGAAATACTCTCCAAAGTAAAAATATTTCTGAATATATTTGATACTCGACAGGCTGTTACAAAACGCTGATTTCTCAGCTTTAGCGTTGGTGTAATTATCTGTTCTGCAACAACCTGTCGGGTACTGTTTAAGCATTCAGCATTTTAGATATTTTTTCTATGGTCGCTTTGTCAGCATTTTTAAGGGCATCCATCACTGCATTATGCTCACCGCTCTCTTGCTGAGCTGTATCATCTTCAATAGGTTCCACGTCCAGAATATTGCAGATAGCTTTTATCAAAGTATCAGGGGTTATGGGTTTTTCCATGATATAGCGGGGTTTGAGATGGGTTGCAAATCCATCAAACTTACTTATATCTTCCTCACCAAATTCATCCTGGGCATGGGCAGTAATAACAATCACCGGAATACTTGCCATGTTTTTCTCTTTTTTAAGCTTGCGGATAAGGTTAATGCCGGAGCGCCTTGGCATTACCATATCAACTGTAACAAGATCAGGCATGTATTTCTCAATTTTTTCAAACCCGTCAACACCATCTTCTGCTGTTTTAACCTGAAAACCTGCATCTTTCATACAGGCTGATAGAAATTCACGCACATCAGGCTCGTCATCAACTACAAGTATTGTTTTTTCAGATGCTTTTGCCATGTCTGCTCCTCTCTTTTTAATTAAAAATTAAGTATCACCTAAAGATCATAAACTTCAAAATTAATAATCAACATTGTTTATGGGCGGCTTACAAGGTTAAACCGCCCGTGACAAAGCATAAAAGAATATTCTTAGAATTCTTCCCAGTTAATAAAGCCAGGATTAACATCAACCATGGCATTTACGATTAACTCTACAATGCCGCCATAGGTAGTTTTCTCTTTATCAAGCATCTCATAATGTTCTATCAGATCACGAATTTGACCCTTGCAATTGGAGCATGGTGCGCAGACATATTTTTCAATTTCAGGCCCTCTTGAGTCAGAGAAAGCATTTAGAATCTGGGAAACCTTTTTTCTGCCCGTAACTTTATTTCTCCAGTCACCAATATTGTTTCTATGCATAATGGCAAACCCGCTTCCACCGCCGCAGCAATAGTTATGGGGGCCATTTGGAACCATTTCTCTAAATTGAGGACAAAGTTCTTTCATGATTTCACGCTGGGGTTTGATAATACCCATGAGCCTTGTAACATTACAAGGATCATGCAGGGTGACAGGAAAATTGTTTCTTGAAGGATCAAATTTTATTTTCCCTGATTTTACAATATCCCTTAAAAGTGGAAAACAGCTTTCCCTTGGTATCTGCAACCCTTCCGGTAAAACTCTGTCTGCAATAACTGTCAGTGCTTTATGAGCATGGCCGCATTCGGCAAGAACTATTTTTTTAACCCCGAGTTTTTTTGCAGCCTGGGCATGTAAGATTGCTGTTCTTGCATATTGTACATCATCATAAAAAACACCATAATTAATACTGTCATAACCAGCAACCTCACTTGACAGGGTCCAGGAAAGACCTGCTGCTTCAAAAATAATGGAAAAAGCAGCAATATTATCGGGCCATGCCATGATTTCACCGGCATTATGGATAAGAAGTATGTCAGCTCCCTCTACATCCCATGGAGTATGGAATTCATATCCTGCTTCTTCGCCAAAATCTTCATCAATAAATTCAACATTATCTTTTGCCACCATGGCTGTCATTTGGGTTGAAGATCCGGTTCTCATCTGATTTACAGAACCACCATCATGAAGTTCAGGAGGAGCAATACCCATCTCCTGACTGAATATTTTTCTTATTTCCCTTGCAACAAGGGCATTATCAACTCCTATGGGACATGTCTGAGCACACCTCCGGCAGATATTACATCTGTATGACATCTCTCCAAGGCGGGCAACTGTTCTCCAGTTAAGATCCACTTTACCATTTCTAAGATCCGAAAGAGGTTCTTTTTTTATATATTTTTTATAAATCCTTCTGAAAATTTCTGTTCGATAATTTGGGCGGTACATTTCATTTTCGCCGCTTGCTTCATAAAGATGGCATGCGTCAGAGCAGGTATTGCATTTTGCGCAGTTTTCCATGGTGGTTTCAAGCATGGTAAGAAATGTCCAGTTATCTGTTCTGGAAAAACTTTTTTTCATTCCTGATAAAAATTTATCAACAAGTTCCTGCTCTTCCTCTTTTGTTTTTGGTCTTGGAATATTTAACACACAGACATCATCGAGGATACATGCATAGTCCTCTTTTAACCCATCAGCTATCTCTTTTGGTTCTTTCTCCTTGATATCCCATGGCAGAGGCATGAGATCTTCATTATCCACTTTGGTTAAAATTGGTGATGCTTTACTTATATCATTGATTTCTAAAGATTTTCTACTCATTTTTATTGCTCCTTTTCAGTTTGAGCTTCAGGATTGAATGTGGCTACTTCTGCCCAGGTATTTTTGCCATGTCCTGCAATATGGCTTGCAGACCAGGTTACGGGATAATTCAAAACAACATTAATTTTTGCATTTGTTTCGGTCGATGTACTAACCATCTGAGCAATATCACTCACTTTATGATTCTCATAACCGGCATTGAATATTTTTTTATGAATCTTTTCTTTTGGATATTCCATCATTTGAACATACAGATCTGTAATGTCTTCAATATGTATGTTGGGTCGAATTTGGTCTCCACCCATT
>CAXMTQ010000107.1:0-2441 GCA_964196205.1 uncultured Desulfobacula sp. | reverse complement strand
GGTTTATCCTCCCATCTTATATCGTGGTATAAAAAATATTTCATGAAAAAATGAGACATGTGAGTAAATCGAATATATGTGATTGTAGCAACAATCAATAAAATCTGTATGAGAAAGAGAGGGTTTGAAATCCCTGTTAATTTAAAGCTGATAAGCCCGGCAATAAATGTTTTTGCCATAACAAAACTTGGATCAACAAAAAGCCATGTTAAAACAGCAGCACCCATTGTCACTATGAAAAGTATAAGATTAAAATAATGTTCAAAGGATGAATAAATTTTAAGTTTTTTGTCAGTAAGTCTTTTGTATAATAGACCTGCTGCCCCGCATATGGTCAGAATAAAGCCAAGGGGGCCTGTGAATTTTACAATGGCCATTACTGCAAGAGCTTCCATTCCCATAAGCCCTGCAACACTGCCAATGAAAAGAAAAACCAGAAACATTACTGTAAAATAGAGACCAATATGAAAAGGGTAGGTGACAAACCATAAAGGGCGGTTATGCTCATAAACAGCCTTGAGCCCGAGAATTTCAGCAGCCATTACTTTTAATTCATTTATTTTTGAAGTCTCTCTTGGGTTTTTCCACCATTCAGTATTTTCTAAATAACTTCCACCATATTCAGCCTTTCCACCACCTTCATGGGGAACAGGATAAAGTTCCCAGCGAACATGCATTGGATTGTTGATATATGATATAATTCTTTTTAAAACAGCAGCACAGAAGATAACTATTCCAGCATACGTAATCAGATAAACAAATAAAGACATTTTATTCTCCTTGAATAATATTGTTTGTATCAGAACAAATTCGATATAGATCAGACCCTATATAAGATCAGATACCATTTTTATTAATTTTTCCTCGTCAATGGGTTTACCCATAAACCCTTCGGGCTGGGAAGAAAATCCTTTGAGTCTTTTTATAAAACTCTCCACATTCTCACCCATACCCGTAATAATTATAACCGGTATGCTTTTTAACTCTTCAGAATCTTTGAACATTCTAAAAGTTCTCATGCCTGATTGACTTGGCATGGCAATATCAAGGGTAATAAGATCTGGTTTTTCCTTTAGAGCCAGTTCAAAACCCTCTTTTCCATTTTCAGCAGTTAATATTTCATAGCCTTGATCTTGAAACAGTGTTGAGATATAAGTTCGTACATCCACTTCATCTTCAACCACCAGGACTCTTTTTTTGTCATTCATACTGACTCCTTTTTTGTTATTGTGTTTAATAAACTATTTTCAAACCATCTCTTTTTTTATTTTGATACTGACCGTTTTAACTGTTTTTCTGTAACGCTGCGAATTTTGTAAGCAGAGTCTCTTAACAGACCGAATACTACGCCGCTTCCATCATCACTGCGATATCTGTCACCATAATCGGCAACTTCAAGCATCTCATAACAAAGCTCTTTCACCCTGTTTAAATTTTTAATGTCTTGAGGTGAAGCAGGCATTTTTATTCTCCTTCTATAAATTTAAAAATCTGTTTTATGAGCAGATTGGATTGCATCTTATGTGCCAGGATTTTTGAATTTTATGATAGTGATAAATATTTAATAAAAACAAATAGTTATTAAAACTATAAATGGAATTTAAAAAAATATGTATCAGGATAAAAAAATAGAACTGAGATTAAAATAATTCTGTTAGAACAGTAACAGTTTGAAATAATGGGTAAAATTTTCTAATAGATAAATTGAGACTAACTTAAGACACTATATACAATATAAATAATCAGATTAATATTCAAAATCTTGACATAAAAACGTTATGACGTTATAGTGTTGATATTAATAATCTGGAGGTAGAATTATGACAACATTATCAAAACGCTCGACTATATATTTAGACCCGGCACTTCATCATGCATTACGGCTTAAAGCCCTTGAAACATCCAGCTCAATGTCAAAAATAATTAATGAAGCATTGAGAGAAGCCCTTGCTGAGGACGCTGATGATCTCTCTGCCTTTGAGGAAAGAGCAGACGAGCCCCTGGTAAGCTATGAGAAAATGGTCAAGAGGCTTAAACAAGATGGGCGTATATAAGATTTTTTTCAAAAAATCAGTTTGGAAAGATTTTAAATCTATTCCCGATAAAGATTTAACAAAAATTCTTGCATGTATTGAATCTCTTGGTGAAAATCCACGGCAATCAGGATGTAAAAAATTAAGTAGACAAGAAAAGTATCGTCTAAGATATGGACGATACCGTATTATTTATTCTATTCAAGATGAAGATCTTTTTATTTTGATTGTTAAAGTTGGGCACCGGAAGAATGTATATAGATAAAGTGGGCCTATAAAAAATAGTCCTGCAGGGCATGAGAAAGTTAAGGGTGGTTTGGAAAAAGAACTCTGGTTAACAGTTAAAAATACCTTTAAAATCTGATTCACTATAAGTACTTGAAAAAGAAGTGCGCGCCCTGTTTTTAA
>CAXMTQ010000106.1:0-8151 GCA_964196205.1 uncultured Desulfobacula sp. | reverse complement strand
ATAATTTTATTATCAGGAAAAGTCCTGGCAAGGTCGTAAATCTGTTCCAGGGTGATGGGTGTTTTACCGGGATATTTATGACCCACAGGTTCATTTGTATGGATCATGCAGGGCAGATTGCCATTCTCCTTTAATACTGACATGACGGGGTCAAGCAATGCCAGGGCCTGTTTATCAATTCCAGAAAGGTAGAATGCCAGCTCACCAGCACCGCAAAGCCCTGCATCAATACATCTTTGGGTTTCACTGGCAGCCCCTTCCCAGGCTGCATCAAAACAGGCAAGGCCTTTAATCCTGTCAGGATACTTCAGGACAGATTCAATAACAGTGTCATTATTCAGTTTTGTGTAATCAGGGTTATGCCAGGGAAATCCGCAGATAATTGAGATATCAACACGGTATTTATCCATTGATTCTATTAAATCATTAATATTGTTGATCCCGGCTTTTGGTGAATCATAGAGTAATTTGAATTCAGGTTCATTGTTAAAATACAGGGAACGGTCCTGTTTAATTTTTTCCGGAAAAATATGTGTATGTGAATCAATAATCATTGCAGCTGCCCCACAATATAGAAGGTTAAATATTGAAAAATATTACAGAGCAATATATACTAATTATTTTACGTAAACAAGGATTGAATAACAGGATTTAAAAAAGGCAGCAATGAAATATTATCCCATTTTTATGGATATAAAAAATAAAAATTGTCTTGTTGTGGGAGGTGGCAATGTCGGCATGAGAAAGGCTGCCACACTTGAAAAATGCCAGGCCAATGTCACAGTGGTAAGCCGTATATTTTTCCATGAGCATGAAAGTCTAAAAACAACATCCATTATTTTTAAAAATAAAGAGTATGAAAAAGAAGATATTAAGGGTATGTTTTTTGTATTTGCAGCTACTGCTAATGCTGAGTTAAACCAGGAGATAAAAAATGATGCGGCAAAGATGGATATCCTCTGTAATATAGCAGATTCCCCGGATAAAAGTGATTTTATACTTCCTTCAATAGTGGACAGAGGCGATCTCACCATAGCTATTTCAACTTCAGGATCAAGCCCTGCCATGGCAAAGAAAATAAGAGAGGATCTTGAACACTGTTTTGGATTTGAGTATGCACACTTTTTAACTTTAATGGCAAATATACGCAAGAAACTACTGCTGTCAGAGCATGACCCTGATGGACATAAACAGATATTCCAAACTCTTATTGAAAAAGGAGTTCTTGAGTTGATCAAAGATAAGGATGAAAAAAAAATAAATTTGATTTTATATGATGTTCTTGGAAAGAGATATCTGTATCAAGATCTTATCTCTTTAAGGGGTGGTGAATAATGAATCTTCAAACAGCTGATATGGTGGTGCAAATATCAACCATGCTATACTTTACAAGCATGGCTGGATATTTTCTGTTTTTATTTAACCAGAAGCAGGTATGGCAGAAAACTTCCCTTTATGTGATCTCAACAGCTATTGTATTACATTTTATCAGCATGGTGATTTATACCATAACAATCAGGCAGATTCCCATACAAAATCTCTCTCAGAGTTTGTCCATTGCAGCATTTTTCTTAGGATGCATGTTTCTCTTTTTTCAATATAAATTTGATCTTAAAATTCTCGGTGTGTTTGCTTCGGTATTACTGTCTGCAACCATGCTTGTTGTATTGATACTCCCTGATGCACCCATAGAACAAACTTCCGTGCTAAAAGGTTTCTGGCTTTATTCCCATATTATCCTTGTATTTGCCGGAGAAGCTGCTCTGGCTCTGGCATGCGGGACAGGAATATTATATCTGCTCCAGGAGAAAGGAATTAAGGCAAAAAAACCAGGTTTTTTTTTCAAACGTTTACCATCAGTTGATCTTCTCGACAGTGTAGGATATACATGCCTGACCACTGGATTTGCCCTGCTTACTATCGGGCTTATAACAGGATTTATATATGCAAAAGCCATCTGGGGAAGATTCTGGGGCTGGGATCCCAAAGAAATATTTTCTGTGGGCACATGGCTTATATATGCAGCCTTACTGCATCTTCGTCTCTATTCAGGGTGGCGGGGTCGCAAATCAGCCATAATGACTATTATAGGATTTTTAATTATTATATTTACTTTTCTCGGGGTCAATATATTGCTCGGTGGACATCATCAACCCTTTACCAAGTAAATTTGAAGCAGCTTTCATATAAAAAAGAATAAAAAAATAATGTCACAAATCATATTAATCGGCGCAAACCATAAAACAGCACCTGTTGAACTCAGGGAAAAGCTCTCCTTTTCAAATGAAGAGACGATAGCTGCACTTGATTTATTAAAACAGGACAAAGATATTAAAGAGAGTCTTATATTTTCCACCTGCAATAGAACAGAAATCTTGTATGTTCCTGCAAACGGTGAACATGTCGATAAAATAATTGAATTTATCTCCCTTCAAAGAGATATAGATATATCCCGGTTTAAAAGTTCTCTCTATATATATAAAAATGATGATGCAATCAGGCATATTTTCCAGGTTGCATCAAGCCTGGATTCAATGGTGGTTGGAGAACCTCAAATTTTAGGCCAGATTAAAGAATCCTATCGAACTGCTGTGAGCAACAAATCATCGGGCGTGCTGCTCAATCGCCTAATGCACAAAACCTTCAGCATTGCAAAAAAAGTCAGAAAAGAGACGGGAATAGGGGATAATGCAGTTTCCATAAGCTATGCAGCCATTGAGCTTGCCAATAAAATTTTTTCAGATTTATCCCAAAAGAGTGTTATGCTGCTTGGAGCCGGTGAAATGGCTGAACTTGCTGTAGAGCATTTGATATCCAATAGAGTAAAAAACATTCTGGTGGCAAACAGAACCTTTAAAAATGCTGTGAATCTAGCCCAAAAATTCAATGGCCAAGCTGTCAAATTTGAAGAGAGGCGGGATGCATTAAAAGATGTTGATATTATCATCAGTTCAACCGGTGCAACAGACTATGTACTGACAAAAAATGAGGTTAAACAGGCCATGAAAAAAAGGCATCACAACACGCTTTTTTTTATTGATATAGCTGTTCCAAGAGATATTGATCCAAAAATCAACAAAATTTCCAATGCCTATGTTTATGATATTGATGATTTAAAAAATATTGTTGAATCAAATATTGATCAACGTCAAAAAGAGACTGTCAAAGCCCAAAGATTTATAGAAGAAGCTGTGTTGAAATTTCGCAAATGGCTGGAGAGTCTTGCAATTGTACCCACTATCAAGGCGTTGAATGAAAAAATATCTTCCATTGTGGACATTGAATATGAAAAAACCATCTCAAGTTTAGACCATCTTTCCAAGCAGGATATTGACGCAATTAAACGAATGACCCAGGCCATTGCCAGCAGAACCATTCATGACCCCATCCTTTTTTTACGCAATACCGGGGATCATAGAGATGACAGCCTTTATCTCAATATCAGCAGGCAGTTATTTAATCTGGATATACCGGAAAAAGAAGATTAGCCGAATCATTTTATTCTTTACTTTTTTGTAAATCTTAAGTATGATATTTTTTATAGATGCTCTTACTAATATTTGACGAAGGACAAATATAATGAAAAAAAAAGATTTAGAATTTTTTAAAAATCTTTTAAATGACAGACTTCAAGAACTGCTTTCCCATGCTGACAGCACAGTAACCGGAATGACCAGGCAGAAAGAAAATTTTCCTGATCCAACTGACAGGGCTTCCCATGAATCCAATAGAAGTTTTGAACTGCGTATCAGGGGCAGAGAGCATAAATTGATCAAGAAAATCAAAAAAACTCTTATCCGTATTGACAATGGGTCATTTGGGATATGTGAAACATGTGAAGAAGAGATCTCCATTAATCGTATTAAAGCAAGACCTGTAACTACTCAGTGCATTGCGTGCAAAAAGCATGAAGAGGAAATGGAAAAGGCTCTTGGCATCTAACCTTTACAAGATAGTTCATTGATTGATCTTCATATACATTCAACAGCTTCAGATGGATCACTCTCTCCTCTCGAAATTATAAGTCTGGCAGAAAAAACAAAACTTGAGGCTGTTTCCATAACTGATCATGATACAATTGACGGTGTCAGAGAGGTTTTAGAGCATCCTATATCCACTGGTCCTGAATTTATTACCGGGATTGAAATTTCCTGTGAACCACCTGATGAATTCAAGAATCTGGGAAGTATTCACCTTCTCGGATATGGATTCAGTATTTATGATAAAAATCTTAATACCATTCTTGATAAAGCTCAAAAAGCCAGAAACCAAAGAAATCCTGCAATAATTAAAAGATTAAACACTCTTGGCTTCAATCTGACCATGGAACAGGTTGAACAACGTTTTGGTGCTGATCAGACAGGCCGCCCCCATATAGCAGAATTTATGAAAGAAAAAGGATATGTTAAAAATTTTAAAGAAGCCTTTGATAAGTATCTTGGCAAGGAATGCCCTGCTTATGTGGATAAATATAAAGTATCCTGCTCAAAAGCAATCAGGACAATCCTGGAAGCAGGCGGGATACCTGTGCTGGCACACCCTGGAGTATTGACCTTTCATAAAAGCCATCAGGTTGAAGATTTTATTGATACTCTGATTATTTACGGGCTTGCGGGCATGGAGGTTTATTATACAGGACATGATGATTCATTGACATCTTTTTTTCAAAAGCTTGTAAAACAGAAAAACCTGATGGCCACAGGCGGTTCTGATTTCCATGGAGCATTTAATAAAGGTGTTGCAATGGGAACGGGTATTGGTAATCTCAATATAGATTACTCACTGTTTAAGGCATTAATTGTGCAGGCAGCAAAGACTAAGGAAAAATATTCTAATTTAAATACCCTGGAGAATAATATCGGGTATTCATTTAAAGACAAATCATTGATAAATACAGCCCTTTGTCACAGATCCTTTTTCAATGAAAACCAGGATTCATGTACAATGAATAACGAGCGCCTTGAGTTTCTCGGAGATGCAGTTCTAGGGCTTTGTATAGGACATCTTTTAATGGATAAAAACCCTTCCAAGAATGAAGGAGAACTTTCAAAATTGAGATCCAATCTTGTCAGTGAACCTGCACTGGCAGATATGGCAAGATTTATTGATCTTGGCAGATTCATCAAGCTTGGAAAGGGTGAAACACTCTCCAGAGGGTTTGAAAAAAATTCAATCCTGTCCGATGCCTTTGAAGCAGTTATTGCAGCTGTTTACCTTGATGCAGGCTTTAAAAAAGTTTATCAGTTGACCTGTGATCTTTTCAGTCAAATCCTTGAAAAAATCATATCAACTGAAAAAGTCATTGATTATAAAAGTATGCTGCAGGAGCTGGTACAGGACAAGGGACCGGCAACACCGCAATATAAAGTTCAAAAAGAGATCGGCCCTGATCATGACAAAACTTTTGAAATCAGTTTAAGCCTTTTGGGTGTTGACTCCACAGGTCTTGGTAAAAATAAAAAAACAGCAGAGCAGGATGCTGCAAAAAAAGCTTTAAAAATTCTTAATAAAAAAATATCCTGATGGTTGAATCCATAGCCAAACCTCTGGTGATACCTCTATTTATACCCCATTCAGGATGTCCTCATCAATGTGCATTCTGTAATCAATCCATAATTACAAATCAAAAATCAAAGCTGCCTGAAAAAGACCAAATTGATGATATTATAACTCAATATCTACAATATAAAGGAAAGCGGGAAAGAGTAGAGCTGGCCTTTTTCGGAGGAAATTTTCTGGGATTATCCCACAAGGATATCCTCAAACTGCTTAAAACAGTTAATCCCTATATCATTAACAACAAAATTGATGGTATAAGATTTTCTACCCGCCCAGATACCATTAATACGCAAATACTTGATCTTATAAGTTCTTTCAATATCTCTGCCATTGAACTTGGTGTCCAGTCCATGAATGACACGGTTTTATTAAAATCAAGAAGGGGACATACTGCCGGGAATACAATCAAAGCAGTAGAGTTTCTTAAAAAATATTCTTTTAAAATCGGGGTTCAGGTTATGGCGGGGCTGCCCGGAGACCATGAGGATTCACTGTTAAAAAGCACGAAACAGGTCACAGAACTTAAACCTGATTTTGCAAGGATTTATCCTTTGATGGTGTTAAAGGACAGCCTTATTGAACAGTGGTATAAAAAAGGTTTATACAAGCCTTTAAGGCTTGAGGAGAGTGTCAGGCTTGTAAAACAGATGTATCAAATATTTAATGCAGCCGATATTGATGTTATTCGCATGGGCCTACAGGCATCAGATATGATGGAAGATAAATCACTGGTGATTGCAGGCCCGTGGCATCCTGCCTTTGGTCATCTTGTCTTTTCTCGAATTTTTTACGATATAATCTGCAGAAAAATAGATCAAAACCCTGGACTGTTAAAAGCAGAAAAACTGATTTTAAATGTGCACCCTAAATCAGAGTCCCGCCTGCGGGGTGATAAAAACAGTAATCTGAAAAAACTTAAATCACGTTATCCAGGGATTGATTTTCTGGTTGATTCAGACAATTCCATTCAAAACAAAAACTGTGTGGACATAAAGCCTTTATAACATAGTTTTACCCGTTCCGGTCTTTTTACCTTTCGGTCGCTAAGATGGAACTTGCAACAGGTTCTGGATTGGCGTAACGGTTAAGCCGCCAAACTGTTTGAGGGAAGAATGACCGAGTTTTTGGAGGTCAGTGGAGCCGGTCTTAGAACCTGGTTTCTGCCCTTCAGGGTATTGCAAGTTACAACTTAGCGACCAAAAGGTAAACCTCCTGGAACGGGTTGTTTATTCAATCTATATGCAGCCAATCACCTTGGTTGCCGGAAAAAGTTCTCAATGTCTGTCAAGAATTTTTACAGATTAAATTCCTTTTTTAAAAAGATCTTCAGGATCAGATGCTGTGTCTGGTTTGGAGGTGTGTTCAGTTGGTACGGTGCCTTCTTTAAAACATTCAAAAATTGTCTTTTCCGACTCTTTTATGGGAAGCAATCCTGTTTTAGCATCAATTTTAGCAAAAACAATGCCCTCGGGAACATTAAAGGTCTTTGCAGGTTTTCCTTTGAGAATATTTTGCATAAAATCAAGCCAGATCGGGCTTGCTGCCCTTGAACCTGTTTCTGATTTTCCCATGGGAGCTTCCTGGTCAAGCCCAACCCAGACACCTGTTGTATATCTTGGTGTATAACCCAGAAACCAGGCATCAAAAAGATTATTGGTTGTGCCTGTTTTTCCTGCAACAGGGCGTTTAAGGGCCTTAATCCGCCAGCCTGTTCCTGACTGGACAACACTCTCCAGAATATTAGTCATTATATAGGCAGTACTCATATCAATGACTTTTTTGCGAATCAATTTGGAAGTCTCCAATAAATTCCCGTCTCGATCGTAAATTTTTGTGATAAATACCGGTTCTATAAAATATCCGAGATTTGAAAACACAGAGTAGGCATTGACAATTTCAAGCAGCGATAGCCCTGATGATCCAAGTGCAATGGAGAGATCATGATTCATCTTTGATGTAATACCAAGTCTGCGGGAGTAATCAATAATATAGTCTATCCCTATTTCTTGAAGGATTTTTATGGTGACAATATTCCTTGATTTTACAAGGGCTTCACGGAAAAGGGTCGGGCCGAAGAATTTTTCTTTATAGTTATGGGGTTTCCAGATAAAGTCACGTTCTGTATCTTCGTAAACAACCGGAGAGTCAATAATCACACTGGCAGCTGTATATCCCTTATCAAGAGCAGCCGCATAAATTACTGGTTTAAAGGCACTTCCTGGCTGACGCCGGGATTGATATGCCCTGTTAAACTGACTGTCTCTGTAATCGCGTCCACCTATCATTGTTTTAACGTGACCTGTTTCAGCTTCAATACTTAACAGTGCTGACTGAGCAACGGGTTCCTGTTCCAGAGAGAATTCAAGTTCACTATCTTCAACAATATCATTGAGCAGTTTAACCTCAATGATATCACCGGGTTTAAAAACCTGGGAAGGTTTTGTGATTTTGGTCTCATAATAAGCAATCTCATGATCAGGTTCTCTTGCCCAGGTCATGGTGTCAAGTTTAATGACTCCTGAAAAATCACCCACTCTTACATTGGTGAGGCTGTTTTTATCATCAATATTGAGTACGACTCCCTGGTAACTC
>CAXMTQ010000105.1:0-8241 GCA_964196205.1 uncultured Desulfobacula sp. | reverse complement strand
TCAAAAAGCATGATTTTGGGATCTGTGGAAAGAGCTCTTGCAATGGCAACCCGCTGTTGCTGACCCCCTGAAAGGTTGGATGGATATGCATTGGCCTTATCGGCAATGCCAACTTTTTCAAGCAGCATCATCGCTTTTTCTTCACTCTCTTTTTTGCTTCTTTTTCTGACAAGCTTCTGGGAAATGGTTACATTTCCAAGAATTGACAAATGGGGGAAAAGATTAAAGGATTGGAATACCATTCCCATTTCAGCCCGTGCCTTATTGATGTCAGTCTTGGGATCAAAAATATCCATACCTTCAACAAAGATTTGGCCCTGTTCTGCGGTTTCCAAGCGGTTCAGGCATCGTAAAAAAGTACTTTTCCCAGAACCTGACGGTCCTATTACAACAACTACTTCCCCAATCTCAATGTTATTGGAAACATCCACAAGGGCTTTGACTTCATGGGGGACATAAAAAGTTTTATATAGGTTTTTTACTTCTATTATCATTTTGTTGAAGTCCTCCGTTCAAGATATTGTACAGCCATGGAAAGTGAAAAGGTAATAATCAGATAAAGTATTGCACACATCATCCATAACTCAAAGGTTTGAAGACTAGTGGTGATTCCTTCACGGGTTGCCTTGGTTAACTCCCGTATGGCAATCATGCCAAGAAGAGAAGAATCCTTGATCAAATTGATAAACTGGCCTGCAAGAGGAGGCAGAATGGTTTTTAAAGCCTGGGGCAGGATAATATAATACATACATTGTAAATAAGTCATGCCGCCTGATCGGGCGGCTTCCACCTGACCCGGATGAATAGATCCAATTCCAGCACGAACAATTTCGACTACATACGCACCGGTAAATACAGCAAGAGCAGCAATGCCATACCATTCAGGATCAAGTCTGGAAAATCCATTCATGGCAAGGATTTTATTGATGGTGGTACCCAGGACAAAATAGGCTATCATGATCTGGACAAGCAGAGGAGAGCCTCTTATGATCTCTACATAGGTGATGGCAGTCCATTTCAATATCGGGGTGTTTGAGACCCTTGCAACGCCTCCAAGAATTCCAAGTACAATCCCTATTATGGTTGCAATAAAGCTGATTTTCAGTGTGGTCCATAAGCCTATGGTCAGAAGCCCTGGCTTCCAGCCGCCTGTATATTCAGCAAGAATATCCCCGGGAGAAGTAAAATCTCCTTCATCAAGATCAAACGAACCTGCCGGTACGGTATATGTATGATCTCCCAGGTCATCTTTAATAATCAGATCAAATTTATCACCATTTTGTCTGATCTCTTTTACAGAGCCATTGGAGTCAGCCAATATTGTTACATCTTCAATATACATGAAGTATTTGGGAATTTTGTACCAACGCCAGATATAGTCAACAGTATAGGTTGCATAATATACTGATCCTACTATAAGGATCATCAATGCCACAAAACCTGCCACTGAAAATGAGTAGGCAGTAGGATTGCTCAGTCGCTGGATATTTGATCTTTTAGAGTCCATTTAATTTTTCTTGCCTTTAGTCATCAAGTCAAAATAACTTGTACACCTTGTTTGTTCTTTAATCTTATAAATTAAAAAGGCCGGCAAAGAAATTTTCTGCCGACCTTAAAATTTTACACTGATAAATGATTATTCAGCAACATCATCAAACCAGTCAGTATTTTTAAACCATTTATTATAAGATCTCTGCCAAAGGCCGTCACCCCTGTATTGAAGCAGAAAATTATTCAGGTAGTTGAGAAAATCCGGATCGCCCTTTCTGATAGCCATTGCAAGGGGTTCAAATGTAAAAGGCTCACTCAGAGCAATAGTTTTGCCTGCACCATGCTGTGCCTGCACTTTTTCAATAAAGGGTAGATCATAAATCAATGCATCAGCATTACCCTGGATAACTTCCATGGCAGCTTCAGCCTCTGCTTCAAATGATTTGTAAGTTGCCCTGGGAATCATTTTCATGGCAGCCTGCTCACCTGTTGTACCCAGTCTTGAAACAATCGTATATTTTGGATCATTTAAATCTCTGTAAGATTGAACAGTATCCGCATGTTTTTTATTTAAAAGAACAGCCTGACCTACAACAATGTAAGGATTAGAAAAATTGATCTGAAGGTTTCTAGACTGTGTCACTGTCATACCACCTATGATAATATCAAATTTATCTGATACAAGAGCTGGAATAATTCCATCCCATGCTATGTTTACAGGAACAAATTTTACTCCCATTGATTTTGCAAGCGCCTTTGCAAGATCAATGTCAAAGCCCATGAATTTACCATTTTTATTGGTCATCTCAAAGGGCATGTAACCTGATTCAAAACCGACCCGCAACTGTTTGCTCTTAAGAATTGATTCAATGGTTGATGTTTTAGCAAGATCTATACTGTCAGCATATACTGGTGCTGATACAAATAAAAATGCCATTGCAAATAATGTAATTAATACTTTTTTCATCTTATTTCCTCCTAAGGGTTTAAATTGTGACTTATCTGGTTATCTTTATGGTCTGGATAACCTGACAAAAGCCATGATTAAAAAAATTGAACACTACTTCAAACTAAACTAATTTGTAGCACACTCATTTGAAATGGCAAGGATTATTTGTTAAATTAAAAAAATGTCATGAATTTGATAAAAATATTAACAGCTTATTTTACCATTAAAGACGAGCATGAAGAACAAGCAAAGGCAAAATTCAGATACAAATGAAGAAAAGCAGAACTAAATTTCATGGTATAACAATCCTGGCGGTTTCAGATTTTGTTGATGACACATTGAACAAAATGGTTGAAGAGAAAACTCTTGAACCTGTGGATTTAATTATATCCTGCGGGGATTTGGCACCGGAATATCTTTCATTCCTTAGAAACAGGCTGGAAAAACCTCTTTTTTATGTAAAGGGAAACCATGATATCCGCTATGATCCATCAAATCTTCTGGGATGCGACAATATACATGCAAAACTTATCCGGTTTAAAACATTAAATATCCTGGGGCTTGAAGGTTCAATATGGTATAGTGGTGGTGTCAATCAATACACGGACAAGCAGATGGATAAAATTATTTTCAGGATGTGGTTCTCTCTTTGGAGAAAAGGAGGTGTCAATCTTGTTGTAACCCATGCTCCGCCAAAAAATATTCAAGATGGGCCGGATCATTGTCATACCGGGTTTGACAGCTTTGTAAAATTAATTGAGAAAAGAAGCCCCCACTATTTTATCCATGGGCATATTCACAAAGAGTTTGAAACTCTTGAACAGAGGACGACAATAGTTAATACAACCCAAGTAATTAATACCTGCGGGTTCACTATTTTAAAGGTTTAATCATGACAAGCTTTTTCAAAAGTATGTTTTCATCAAAAAACCATGAAAAGAGTGATCATGTAAGCTCTTTTCATGATCAGCCGGAAGAGAAGGAAGATGTTCAATTAATTGACCATGGAGTCAAAACCATTGCTCTTAAAAAAATAGTCGGCAGTGTAGGCAAATATTATGATTTTGACTCTAAATTTCGACCCAAAAAGCATGTTTCAGGAAAAAGATATTCAGATATAAAGCGAGCCATGCGGGTTGGAACATCTCTGCCTCCCATACAACTCTATCAAATCCGCAATGATTATTATGTTTCAGATGGTAACCACAGGGTGTCTGCTGCAAAAGAGCTTGGACAGTTTGAAATAAAGGCAAAAGTGATTGAGTTGCTCTCTTCCAAAAATACAATGGAAAATCTATTGTATATTGAGAGAAAAAATTTTTATGAAAAGACAGACCTGCCTGAAAAAATAGATATCACAGAGGTGGGGAAATATAAATTTTTGGAAAAACAGATTCAAAAGCATCAAAAACATCTTATTAATATATCAGGTAAAGAGACCGGTTTTAAAAAAGCAGCCCAGGACTGGTATGATACAATTTATATTCCTTTAACAACAATTATACAAAATGGGCAGATTATTAAATATTTCCCAAAAAGAAGTGTTGGTGATCTTTATACCTATATTGCCTACCACCATTGGGAGAGAACTTCCCACAAAAGATATGGTATCGGTGTTGACAGGCTGATTCCAAAGAGCATGGAATCTTTTAGAACAGCCATGCTTGAAAAAGCGACTCCTGACTATCCTGAAATGAAAAGAACCATTACAGCTTTTGTTATGGTCAATCTCAATGCCTCAACCAATATAAAAATTATTGATAAAATATTTGCCCTGGATGAAGTTCAGGAGGTCCACTCTGTTCATGGAACCATTGATGTCCTTGCAAAAATTGTCCTTAAAAGAGATTTTCTGGCATCTGATGCTGAAATTATTGCAGAATTTGTGGATAATTTTTTAAGAAAAATAAAGGGGATAGAGAGAACCCAGACCCTGATTCCAGGAATTTCAAGAGTAAAAGAAGGGTTTATCTGTTAGATCTGTTTTTTTTAATATTTCTCTTGACTAAAAGAAAAAACATAATCTATATCTATATTCAATTATAGATTCACATATAAATTATTATTATGACTAACTGGAGAGACCAATGCCTTCTAATGCATTTCAATTCAGTCCAGCAGATGCCTCAGCCTTCAGCCGAAAGGTAGCCAGAATTTCAGGTCAGAACATTCAAGAGTGTTATCAGTGCCGGCGTTGTACTGCTGGATGTCCTGCTGTAAAAGATGAGGGAAATTTTTCACCTGATATGTTAATCCGCCTGGTAAACCTTGGTGATAAAAATGCTGCAATAAACAATGAAATGGTATGGAAATGTGTGACCTGTTACACATGCGGGACCAGGTGTCCCAATAATATCCATACATCAAGGATTGCCGACACTTTGAAAAAAATGGTTAAAGAGTCCGGGGTCGAGCCTTTGAAACCCAATATTGCCTATTTTCACAGCAGCTTTCTGGAATCAGGCGTCAGGTGGGGACGGGTGAACGAATCTGAATTTATGGGTGTATATGAGATGAAAAATATTTTACACCTGGTAAAACAGAAAAAGTTCAAGGAAATTTATGATGAAATTATTCAACTCGCGCAGTTTGTATTGCGTGTGTTGAAACAGGGACGCATGCATTTTGGTTTTTTGACCTCAAAAGGCCAAAAAGAGATAAAACGCCTGAAGAGACAACATCAAACCAGCAGCAAGGTGTGAGGAGATTATGGATATTGCTTATTACCCGGGATGCTCTTTAAAACAATCGTCAGCTCTTTATGATCTGCAGACAAAAAAAGTGTTTTCTAAGCTGGATATTAACTTGAAGGAAATCGAAGATTGGAACTGCTGCGGAGCTACATCTGCCGGTAAAACCGATGATTTTCTCTCCATAGCAATGCCGGCAAGAAATATAGGCATTGCAGAATCTGCAGGTTTCTCTGAAATTGTTATTCCCTGTTCCGCGTGCTACTCTAAAACACTGGTTGCCCAGGAAAAACTGAATAATGATCCTGAATTAAAAAGCGAGATAAATTCCGGCTATGAAAAAAAAATAAAAGGAAGTTTGAAAGTATCAACTATCCTGGAAGTACTCCTGGCCAGCATTGAATCCGGTGCATTGGCCAATAAACTTAAAAAGAAATATGAAGGCCTTAAGCCGGTATGTTATTATGGCTGTATGATGACCCGGTTTCCCTATAAGGTCTCTTCTCCTGATGATGTTGAAAACCCCCAGGGAATGGAAAAAGTTCTTAAAAAAATCGGACTTCATCCGGTTGACTGGAATTTTAAAACAGTCTGCTGCGGTGCATCTGCTTCAATGAATGATGCCGGGGTAAGTTTTGCCCTTATGGCAAAAATTATGAAAGATGCTGTGGCAAGAGGTGCAAACTGTTTTGTTGTAACCTGCCCCATGTGTCAGATGAACCTTGACGCTTATCAGGATGAGTTTTGCAGGCAAAACAATATAACCCAGCGGCTACCTGTGTTCTTTATAACAGAACTTCTCGGACTGGCACTGGGTATGGGTGTAAAAGACCTTCAAATAGACCGGCATTTTGTTGAAAGCACTTCAATCTTAAACCTTCAGGACAAAGTGGTGAAGGAGCGGGATACAAATGAGTAATACTTTAGAAAAGAAAAAACGCGGCTCTGTAGTTATAGTCGGGGGTGGTATCGGCGGGATGCAGGCATCGCTTGATCTTGCGGACAGCGGTCTTAAAGTTCACATGATTCAGAAAGAATCTTCCATTGGCGGTATAATGGCTACGCTGGACAAGACATTTCCCACAGGTGACTGTTCAATGTGCATGATATCTCCTAAGATGGTGGAAGTAGGCAGGCATCAGAATATTGATATCCATATCCTATCTGAAATCATCAGCGTTGAGGGTGAAGCAGGTGATTTTACAGTTACTGTTAAAAAGCAGCCCAGTTATGTTGATCCTGAAAAATGTACAGGATGTGGTGTATGTGAGGAAAAATGTCCCAGGCTTGTTCCCAGTGAATTTGAGCAGGGCCTTGCTAAACGAAAATCAATTCATTCACTTTTTCCCCAGGCTGTACCCGATACCCGTGTTATTGATCCCAATAACTGCCTGTTTCTCACACGGGAAAGATGCAAGGCGTGTGAAAAATTCTGCCAGGCCGGAGCAATTAATTTTGAAGATAAAGAAAAAATATTTGAGATAAAAACAGGTGCGGTTATTCTCAGCCCGGGCCTGAAAAAATATGATCCATCCATTCGGCCGGAGCTTGGCTTTGGACGCTGGCCCAATGTGGTCACATCATTGCAGTTTGAGAGAATCCTTTCAGCTTCGGGACCCAACATGGGAGTGGTTAAACGCCCTTCAGACAACAAACATCCAAGTAAGGTCGCCTGGATTCAGTGTGTTGGATCACGTGATTCCAATAATGCCAATCCATGGTGTTCCTCTGTCTGCTGTATGTATGCCACCAAGCAGGCTGTAATAGCCAAAGAGCATGATAACCATATAAAACCGACAATTTTTTACATGGAAATGCGTGCCTATGGTAAGGATTTTGATAAATATGTTGACCGGGCAAAAAATGAGTACAGTGTTGACTATCGACGGGCAATGATTTCAAGTATCCATGAAGAGGCAGGAACAAACAATCTGATTCTCAGATATACATCAGAGAATGGTTCAATGGTTGATGAAGTATTTGACATGGCTGTTCTCTCCGTCGGACTTGAACCCCATCTTGATGCAGAGGATTTTGCCAAGAGAGCGGGTATTGAGAAAAACAAATATAATTTTGCAAAAACCGATCACTTTAATCCAGTTGACACATCCCGTCCCGGTGTATATGTGACCGGTATTTACCAGGGGCCAAAAGATATTCCGGAAACCGTCACCCAGGGGAGTGCAGTAGCTGGCAAGGCAATGGCACTTCTCGGCGAATCCCGTGGTACTGAGATTACAGTCAAAGAGCTTCCCGAAGAGAAGGATATCAGTAAGGATGAACCAAGAATTGGTGTAATTGTCTGTCACTGCGGTATTAATATTTCCCAGACCGTTGATGTAGAAAAAACAGCGGCTGAAGCCAGGGGCTGCGAAAATGTAGTGCATGCGGAAGATCTCATTTATGCATGTGCCCCTGATGGCCAGGAAAAAATCAAAAAACTGATTAAAGAGAAGAACCTCAACAGGGTGGTTGTTGCATCGTGTACACCACGAACCCATCAGCCCCTTTTTCAGGAGACAATTCGTGAGGCAGGTTTGAACAAATACCTGTTTGAACTGGCAGATATCAGAGAGCAGTGTTCATGGTGTCACATGGGGCAAAATGAAGATGCCACCGAAAAGGCAATTGATATTGTTAAGGCGAACATCGCCAAAGTGAGGAACTTTGAACCCATTGTAACTGATTCTGTACCGGTCACTCCGGTTGCCATGATTATAGGTGGCGGCGTTGCAGGGCTTTGTTCAGCAGTTTCCCTTGCAGATCAGGGCTATGATGTCCATGTGGTTGAAAAAGAGGAAAAAATCGGAGGTCTTGCACATCATGTTTATCAAACACTTGATGGCAGTGATGTTCAGTTATATCTGAAACAACTGATTGCAGCTGCTGAAGATCATGAAAAAATTAAGCTCCATCTCAACACCGAGGTGGATAATACAAAAGGGTTTGTGGGTAATTTTAATACAACACTGAAGAACAATACCTCTTTTGAGCATGGCGCAATTTTGATAACAACCGGCGGTGTGGAATATAAGCCCGATGAATACGGGTATGATACCCATGAAAAAATTATCACCCAGAGAGCTCTTGAAAAAAATATACATGATCATC
>CAXMTQ010000104.1:7814-8371 GCA_964196205.1 uncultured Desulfobacula sp. | reverse complement strand
AAATTTAAGGATATAAAGGACGCGGTAATTATAAATGGAAACAGGCAATGTATTTTACGCGACTGGTAGAAGAAAAGATTCTGTAGCCAAAGTATGGTTAACACCAGGCAGTGGTAAAATTATAGTCAACAAGAGGGATTTAAACGACTATTTTGAATTGAATGTAGCAAGGGATTTGCTTTCAGCTCCCTTAATTCTTACTGAAAACAGTGATAACTTTGATGTTAAAATCACTGTTATGGGTGGTGGCAAATCTGGTCAGGCAGGAGCGATTCGTCTTGGTGTATCTAAAGCACTGGAGCTTTCAGATCCTGATCTTCGCGGGGTTTTGAAAAGCGCAGGATTCCTTAGAAGAGATGCAAGGAAAAAAGAGCGTAAAAAATACGGTAAAAAAGGCGCAAGAGCAAGCTTCCAGTTTTCAAAAAGGTAGTCTTTTTATACAAAAGTACTATTTGCTGCAAAATTATCAGGGACAAAAAGTATTCTTTTTGTCCCTTTTTTTGTTTAGGAATCGTTACAAAATAACTTGATCTAAATTGTTTCCAAAACCCCTTAAA
>CAXMTQ010000104.1:0-7805 GCA_964196205.1 uncultured Desulfobacula sp. | reverse complement strand
TAGAGCATCTATTCGAGATTTATGCCTTGTATTTGTGCAAGTCACCATTTAATTATAAGTTGGCGTAAGTCATCTATTAAACTATCCGGGCAAAAAGGGAAACCTTTTTGCCCTTTTTGTATTGGAAAATTAGAGTAAATGAAAACATTCTTGTTTTATGATATTGAAACCAGTGGTTTAAATCCTGCATTTGATCAGGTTTTAACCTTTGCCAGTATTAGAACTGATCTTGAATTGAATGAAATTGAGAAAACAACAATTACTATTTGTTTGCGCAGGGATATTGTCCCCTCTCCAAAAGCATTTTTAACCCATGGTTTAACCTTTCATGAATTAGAGCATGGTGTCAGTGAATATAAAGCCGCACAACAAATTCATAAAATATTAAACAGGCCGGGAACCATAAGCATTGGATATAATTCTTTGGGGTTTGATGATGAATTCTTAAGGTTTTTGTTTTATCGTAATCTTTTAGATCCCTATACCCATCAATATAACAACGGGTGTTCCAGGATGGATATCCTGCCCATTACTACTGTCTTTAAAATATTTCATCCTGAAATTTTGAAGTGGCCCATGGTTGACGGCAAATCAAGTTTAAAGCTTGAATTAATTTCTCGGAAAAATAGTTTTAAAATTTCAGGCAAAGCCCATGAAGCAATGAGCGATGTTGAAGCTGTTATTGAACTTGCAAAAATCATGTTTCAGAAAAAAAATATCTGGCTATACTGCCTTGATTTTTTTAATAAATCTAAGGATGAAGTAAGAATAAACAGTATTAAAGAAGATTTTCAAGTTGATAAAAACCAATTTAAGGTATGCCTTATGTTGTCAACTGCCTTTGGTTCAGATAGCAATTATATGGCACCGGTAATCCATATTGGCCAATCCATACCATATAAAAATCAGACTCTCTGGATGCGGCTGGATACTAAGGATATCCCATATATGAATTCTGAAGTTGATTTAAAAGATACTTTTGTAATAAGAAAACGACCAGCAGATGAATTGATTGTATTGCCTTCCCTTGAAAGATTCTGGAATAAAATGTCAACCTCTTTGCAGGAGTCAGTTAAATACAATATGGAGAAAATCATACAGAAAAAGCAAAGATTTTTTGAATTTATCCAATATCATCAAGAGTATAAATATCCTTTTATTCCTGACCTTGACCCAGATGCAGCACTTTATCAGGATGGTTTTTTCTCTTTTCAGGAAAAAAAAGAGAGTAGCCTATTTCACAAATCTATTAAAAATTTACAATCTGATTACCAGGCCCATGAAATTTTAGATAAAATTAAAAATCTGAGAATAAAGGCTCTTGCAAGTAGAATCCTTTACAGAAATTTTATAAATGAAAAATGGCAAAGCCAAGGGATAGACCACTCGTTAAGCTTGAATAAACTAAGATCATCTTTAAAAGAAGATCAGATCATTGGCTATAAAAATGATATGAAATTTAATTGCAGGCAAGGATTACGGGAGCTGAAAGAATTAGAACATGAGATTGTGAATCCAGACAAAGAGACAAAAAAAATGTTTTACTGGATCAAAGATTATATAAAAAACTTATAAACTTCTTCTGCTGAGTCTTTTTAACTCATCAACCTGGGCATCATGGATAAATTTATTTAAAATATTTTCACTAATTGTTTCAAGGTCTAAAATTTTAACACCCATTAAAGAGTGTGTGGATGAGTAATCAGGTTTGCTTCTGATAATTTTAGTGTTTATGATAAATTTTGCTGCTGGTTTGTCCCGGTATATTTTTATCAACACCAGTTCGATTTCAATCTTTTCATCTTTTTTTATTGAACTCAAAGGATTTGTGCCGTCGCCTATTTTTTTTGGTATTTTAAGACCTAATCCTGCAAGGGATATATCTCGGATTGAAAAATCATGTGAAGTTGAATACTCCATCTTTTTATAAAATATTTTCCCCTCGATGGCGTGTTTCGTGCTTAAAGGTAATCGATAAGCAGATCTGATATTGGTCTCAGTTACCGGTAATTCATATTTCAGAACTACAGCCGAAACATTTGTTTTATTGGCAAGCTGATATTTATCAATTATTCTAAACTGAACACACTCTACACCAACCCGCAGTTTTCTGTTTACATCATGAATAATGGTGGTTATATGCAGTTCTTTGAATCGAGTATTTTTTGAGAATGGTGTCAGAGGCTGGGCTATGATAATCTCTTCACTCTTTAGATCAATATCATAAATAATTGACGACCTGGAATAAGGTGCCAGTGAATTCATATTAAAAACTATATTTACCCCGGCAGAAGGTAAAAATATATTATCCATATCAAATGTCATGGCACAAAATTTCAGGCAGTATTGGCGGGCTCAAATACTGCCTGAATTAATTGATTTGTCTTTTTTTATTGAACCGCTTCTTTTAAAGCTTTTCCAGGAACAAATTTTGGTACATTTCTGGCTGGGATGTTAATTTCTTTACCTGTTTGGGGATTTCGTCCTTTTCTGGCTTTTCGATTGGCTACTTTGAATGTTCCAAAGCCAACCAGTGTAACAGAATCTTTGCCGGCAAGAGCTCCAGTGATTGCTTTGATTGTGGTGTCCACGGCAGCCTGAGCTTCTTTTTTACTGTTAAGTACTTCTGCAACTTTGCTGATTAAATCGCCTTTGTTCATCTTGTCACTCCTTTTTTTAGGTTTTAGAAATTACCATAGAAAAATTTATTGTATAAACAATTTCCTAAAGTCACATAATAAGTATTTATGGGTACGTTACGTCGTTGAGAAGTGCGTGTCAAGTATTTATTCACATTTTTTTTAAAAATAGTTGCTAAAGTGCAAAAAAAACATAAAATTCATGCAAATTGGAGGTAGAGATGTAAGCAGCACTCATTAATCTCTTTGTTGAAGGAACTTTACATATTCCGGATACAACTGCATTTGTAAAAGTCAAACGTGAAGCCCCTTTTTTGAAAAATAATCAAAAAACATTGGACGATATTTCAGGGCTGCTGGAAATATCCGGTGACCTCACGGGTTCTGCTGTTGTTTAAAACAACATTAAAAACTGCCGAGATACCATTGAATTAACTGTTCTCCATAAAAAATATATAAAATTGCACCTGCGGATAAAAAAGGCCCAAAAGGAATTTTTAATTTTGTATCTTTTATCTTGGTGTAAACCATGAGCAGGATTCCAAAAATTGTTCCCATCAGTGAACCTGTAAAAATAGTAAAAAATACTCCTTTTATCCCTGTTGCAGCTCCAATCATGGCAAGAAGCTTAATATCACCGCCTCCCATACCTTCCTGCTTTTTTATAAGATAATATAAAAATGCCACTGCATATAAACTGCCCCCTCCAATTAGAATGCCAAGTATTGTATCTTTAATTGTCATTTCAGGCAAAAAATAAAACGAAGATGCAAATATGATAATTCCAGGAAGAGATATGATATCAGGAATAATTTGATGGTCAATATCAATAAATGAAATAGTTATCAAAACTGCGATAAAAACAAACCAGTATAAAAGAGCAGGGGTTAACCCGAATTTTAAAAAAAGCAATAGAGCAAAAACACCGGTTAATGATTCAATAAAGGGGTATCTTGCAGATATTCCATGGTTGCAGAACCTGCATTTCCCCTTTAAAAACAGATAGCTTAAAATGGGAATATTCAGATAAAATGGAATAGCAGTTTTACAATTCGGGCATGAAGAACCCGGAGAAACAATGGATATGTTTTCAGGGATTCTATAAATACAAACATTTAGAAAACTTCCAATACAAGAACCAAATAAAAAAACAGCCACTCCAGGCAATAATAGATAGTCAGTCATAATCAATTTCACTTTTAATAAATTTATATTTCTCCTCTTTATCAAACGTTAAAAAAAAATTTGCAAGGATATTGTAAAAGAGAAAATATGTTTTATTGTAAAGGAGAAATATTAAAATAGTAAGGTTGATGTCAAGTGCTGAATACAAAAATTAAGAAATATAAGCTTTGATTCAGTTTTTTGTATAAATAGAGGAGAAAAATGGCTGAAGCAGATATTGATGATCTAATTGAAATAATAGAAAAAGAGAGCAACATTGATAATATTCCAACAACTCTTCCCATGATGCCGGTAAGGGATATTGTTGTATTTACTGATATGCTACTTCCACTTTTTGTTGGAAGAAAAAAATCCATTAAAGCAGTTGAAGAGAGTATTGAATATGATCGTTATATATTCTTAACAGTTCAAAAAGATTCTGAAGTGGAACAACCTACAGATAAAGATGTTTATACCACTGGGACTATTGGCAGAATCCAAAAGATGATTAAACTGCCCGATGGCAGGATCAAGGCGCTTGTCCAGGGAATAGCCAAAGCAAGGGTAGTGAAATATGTCAAAAAGAGGCCATTTTTTAAAGTTGAGGTTGAATTCTTAAAAGATACAGACCCTAAGGAACTCAATATTGAAGATGAAGCTTTAATGCGCAATGTTAAGGAATCCAGTGAAAAATTATTGGCACTGAAAGGTGATTTTTCAGGGGATGTAGGGGATCTGTTGTCTCATATTGAATCCATGGGTAAACTTGCTGATCTTGTTGCTTCAAATCTGAATTTAAAGGTTGAGGATGCCCAGACCCTGCTTGAGATTACCGATGCAGTGAAACGTTTGAAAAAAGTTAATGATTTTCTGGCAAGAGAGCTTGATCTTTCAACAGTCCAGGCTAAGATTCAGACAAATGTTAAAGATGAAATTTCCAGGAATCAGAGGGATTATTTTTTAAGAGAACAAGTTAAGGCTATTCACAGGGAGCTTGGTGATTCTGATGATAAACTTGCTGAATTAAAAGAGTATAGAACAAAGATCAAAAAATGCAAGATGCCAAAGGATTGTGAAAAAGAAGCCCAAAAACAGGTCAAACGTCTTGAGCAGATGCATTCTGATTCCTCTGAAGCTTCAGTTATCCGTACTTATCTTGATTGTATTGTGGAGTTGCCATGGAGTAAATCAACAAGAGATTACCTTGATATACCAAAGTCACAAAAAGTCCTGGATGAAAATCATCTTGGTTTGAACAAGGATAAAGAGAGGATACTTGAGTATTTAAGTGTAAGAAAATTAAACCCCAAAAAAAAGGGACAGATCATCTGTTTTGTGGGTCCTCCCGGGGTTGGGAAAACGTCTCTTGGCCAGGCTATTGCCAAAGCCATGAAACGAAAATTTCACAGGCTTTCCCTTGGCGGTATCAGGGATGAGGCCGAAATCAGGGGACACAGAAGAACCTATATCGGTTCCATGCCGGGAAGGATTTTAGAAGGTTTAAGGCAGTGCAATACAAATAATCCTGTGTTTATGCTGGATGAAATTGATAAACTTGGAAATGATTTCAGGGGAGATCCCTCTTCAGCTCTTCTCGAGGCCCTTGATCCTGAACAGAACTTTGCATTTTCCGACCATTTTTTAAATATGCCCTTTGATCTCTCCAATGTGCTTTTTATTTTAACTGCAAATGTTTCAGATACTATTCCATCTGCTTTATTAGATAGAATGGAAGTAATAAGAATAACAGGTTATACAAGAGAGGAGAAAAAGCAGATTGCCCAAAAACATCTTATGCCAAGAAAACTTAAAGATAACGGGCTTATCCGAAGATCTATCCATGTAAGTCCGGGCGCTATGCAATCCATTATTGCGGACTATACTCTGGAGGCAGGTGTAAGAGGACTTGAAAGAAACCTGGATGCTATCTGCAGAAAGATTGCAAGGAAAATTGCAGAGGGTAAAAAAGGCAAATTTTCAATAACCAAGCAGAATCTTACAAAATATCTGGGGCCACCGCAATATATTTCAGAACTTGATCAGGAGGAGAGCCAGGTAGGCTTGGCAACAGGACTTGCATGGACTGAAGTTGGCGGAGAACAGCTTTATATTGAAGTATCCCTCTACAAGGGAAAAGGAGAATTGCTGGTCACAGGCCAGATTGGTGATGTTATGCAGGAGTCTGCAAGAGCTGCCCTTACATATACAAAAGCTAATGCTGAAGAACTTGGGATAAAAAAAGAAGATATAGATAATAATGATATTCATATCCATGTGCCTGCAGGCGCTATTCCAAAAGACGGCCCTTCTGCGGGAATTGCCATTGCAACAGCATTGATCTCAGCTTTTACCAATCAAAAGATTAAGAATAAGGTTGGAATGACAGGTGAAATATCTTTGCGGGGAAGAGTTTTACCCATTGGTGGTCTTAAGGAAAAAGCCCTTGGTGCTTTGCGGGCAGGTATTACACAAATAATAATTCCTGAAAAAAACAGGAAAGATTTATATGATATGCCAAAGGTTCTCAAGAAAAAAATCAAGTTTACATGTGTTAAGGATATCCGGCAGGTCTTGGAAATTGCCTTTGAAGGCAAAGCTAATAAAAAGGTTAAATAGTTGAAGCTTCTTTGTCTGAGTACGGCAGAGCAGGGATGCAGCCTTGCCATTACAGAGAATGATACTCTTGTCTGTGAAGAGTTCTGGATAAATAAAATGACCCATTCCAGGCGTGTTTTAAAAATGATTGAACATATGCTTGAAAAAAGAGCCTGTATGGAGCTTGATGATATTGATGGTTTTATTGCATCCAAAGGTCCTGGCAGTTTTACAGGGCTTCGAATCGGTATCAGCGTGATAAAAGGAATGGCCTGTGCCCTTGGTAAACCAGCAGCAGGAGCTTCAAGCCTGGATGGTATTGCATTTAGAGTTAAATACACATCAATTCCAATTTGTGTAATGATGGATGCCAGAAGAGATGAAGTCTATTGTGCTATATATCAATTTGATCAAGGCAGGTTGGTTTCAAAAACCAGGGAGATGGTTTCAGATCCTGAAAAAGCCATTGAAATGACAAAGGGTGCCACTTTGTTTGTTGGATCAGGCTCAAAGGTTTACAAAAATATTATTGAACAAAAAGCTGATAAACCGGTTATTGCACACAATTTTAAGGATCATGTCAGTGCTGCAGCAATGGTTCAGTCCTTGTATTCAAAAGATGGATTTTTGTATGATCCGGAAAATATTCTTAAGCCCAGTTATATCAGAAAATCAGATGCACAATTGCAGTTTGTAACAGCGTCTTGACATTTGAGTGGTTTTTTTGATATTATAGCCAAAATTATAGTTTAAAAAAGTAGAAATATGGATAATTCAAAATGGCCGGCACGGACTGTTTTACCTGTTGCGCAACCCGGCCTGATATTTATTATAATAACCATCCTCTTTACAGGGATGCTTTTTTATTTTGGGTGGAGTCTTTTTGCCTGGATTTTTGTGGCAGTGACCCTGTTTGTCTGCTGGTTTTTCAGAGATCCTGACCGGGATATTCCTCAAAATGAAAAAAATCTTATCTCTCCGGCGGACGGAAAAGTAATTGTTATTGAAAGATTAGAGAAGTGTGAATATCTGTCTGACCCATGTATTAAGGTCTCTGTTTTCATGAACGTTTTTAATGTTCATGTGAATCGAGTTCCCTTTAATGGCGTGGTGCAAAAAGTTTTGTATAATCCGGGTAAATTTATGAATGCATCCTTTGACAAGGCTTCCATTCATAATGAGAGAAATGCTCTGATTATTAAAACAGACAAAGGTACAAGCTATGCTGTGGTTCAGATAGCAGGGCTTATTGCCAGAAGAATTGTCAATTGTGTCAAAGAGGGTGAAAAGGTCCAAAAGGGTGATAGATACGGTATGATTCGGTTTGGATCACGCCTTGATCTCTATCTGCCCCATGATTTTGATGTTGCAGTAAATATTGGCGAAAAAACCCAGGCAGGCTCAACA
>CAXMTQ010000103.1:0-8450 GCA_964196205.1 uncultured Desulfobacula sp. | reverse complement strand
AAAACAACTTAAAAACAAACAACAAAAACAACAAAAAAGCACTAAAATCAACCAAAAAAAAACCAAAAAAAACTAAAAAAAAAAAATTATAAAAAAATTATATAAAAATTATTCAAAACCTCAAGCCTGACGAATATGAGAAAGGCAGCAGATGGCTGTTTGATATTGAACAATCAATGGTTCAACAATTGTTAATATGACAGGAAGTAGACAATGGGAAAACTTTTTGGAACTGATGGGATAAGAGGTGTTGCCAACCAATACCCAATAACCTGTGAACTTGCCCTGAAAATTGGTCAGGCGGTTGGATTTTTTTCAAAACAAAGTGGATTTAATGCAATTATTATTGGGAAAGATACGCGTATTTCCGGAGATATGCTTGAATCTGCTCTTGCAGCAGGTGTTGCTTCAACAGGTATTGATGTAAAGCTTGCAGGTGTCATTCCAACTCCAGGAGTTGCATATCTATGTTGTGCTGATAAAGACATAGGTGCTGGAATTGTTGTCTCTGCTTCCCATAATCCATATCAGGATAATGGAATCAAAATTTTTAAACATGGCGGTGAAAAGCTTTCCACTAAAGAAGAGAATCAAATTGAAGACTATATTTTGACCTCAAAACATGTTCTACGAAGTGATATTGGAATAATCAAGAGAGTTTATGACAGCACAAAACAGTATTCAAAATTTTTATTAGACTCTTTCTCTTATAATCAATTGGATAAAAAATTAAAAATTATCATTGACTGCTCAAACGGGGCTGCATCAAAAGCTGCACATATGGTTTTTAATGATAAACTGTTTGATGTTCAATTTATTCATGACTCTCCTGATGGTAAAAATATCAATTTAAACTGCGGGTCACAGCATATACAAGACCTTCAGGGTCTGGTTTTAAAAAATAAAGCCAATGTCGGGCTTGCTTTTGACGGTGATGCTGACCGGTTGATTGTTGTAGATGAACTGGGTAATAAAATCACAGGCGATTACATTCTTGCTGTTTGTGCAAAACATGCTAAAGAGGCTGAAAAGCTAAATAAAAATATAGTTGTAAGCACAATTATGAGCAATATAGGATTGACTAAAGCGCTTGATACCATGTCTATTGAACATATTAAGTCTGATGTTGGTGATCAAAAAGTGCTTGAAGCGATGAAAAAATCAGGTGCAGTGATCGGCGGTGAAGACTCAGGACATATGATTTTTCTTGATAGCCATACCACCGGAGACGGTATGCTTTCCGCTTTAAAGCTCCTTGAGGTTTTAATAGAAACAGATCAATCCTTATCAGAACTTTCATCTATTATGACTGTTTTTCCACAGGTATTGATGAATGTGGAAGTTAATAAATCCAGACCTGATTTTACGAAAATAGAACCTATTGCAGATACAATAAAGCATATTGAACAAAAACTTGGAAATAAGGGCAGGGTGCTGATCCGCTATTCCGGCACACAACCATTGATTAGAGTAATGGTTGAAGGACCCGATCAGAGTGTTGTTGAAAAATATTGCAGTAAAATATGTAAAAGTATTAAAATAAATTTATAAAACCAAAAAATAAAAGCCACAAAGTTTTTTAAAATCCTTTGTGGCTTTTGTAATTTTTAGTATGTGTTGCCCAAGATATAATAACCATTAATAACAATAAGTTAAAATATCACCGCTCGTATTTCATATATTTTAATCTCTGCTCCCACCAAAAATAAAAAGCATCATTATAAAGAGATTTATAAAATCAAGATATAGTGTGAGAGCACCCATTAAAGCACCTTTTCTAACCATTGCGCCAGAAGCATTATCTGGAATGGTAACAGACATATTTTTTAGTTTTTGTGTATCATAGGCTGTGAGGCCGATAAATACGATAACGCCAATATAGGAAATAATCATCTGCATGGCAGAGCTTTGAATAAAGATATTTACAATTGAAGCAATAATTATCCCTATGAGTCCCATAATCATGAATCCGCCAAGTGAAGTGAGATCTTTTTTGGTAACCATACCATATATACTGCAGACGAGAAATGTTAGAGCGCATATCATAAATGTAGAGACAATTGATGTGGATGTATAAGCAAGAAAAATAAAGGAGAGGGTTATACCATTTAATATCGAATAAATGGTAAAAAGAGCAGTGGCAGTTGTAGCTTTAATTTTTTGAATCCTGGCACTTAAAAAATATACAAATCCAAGTTCTGCGAAAATAAGCATCATGATTAAACCAGGTGTTCCATAAATCAACTGTACCATGGCTTCATTATGAGAGACGTAATATGCAGTGAACCCGGTCAAAGCAAGTGCAATTGCCATCCAGTTATATACACTTCTAATAAAAGAATTTGTTTTAACAAGAACCTGGCTTTGTGATAAAGAAGAAAATTCCATTTTAAATCCTCCGTAAAAATTATTATTTAAGATGTAATATAACACGAAAGGGTAGAAATTCAAGGTTACAATTTGATTATGTTCTTGAATAAAGCCTGTTTTGACCTAATTTATAAAAAGTTTACATAATATATATTATCAGACCTTGCCAAATTATCATGTATTTACTTTTTTTATCACCGGCTGGGTTTAAAGTTCACAAACACTTTAAAATATTCTATGGTACCGGCTTGAAATAAGATTTTGATACAGGGCTTTATTTTTATCAGATAAAAAACTGATGTTAATCAATTGATTCCACTTTGCAAAAACATTTTGAAATTTTAATAAAATTTTTTCAATAACTTTAAAATTAAGTTTTAATTTTCTCCATGGTCGCTCCCCATTTTGTACAACTAAGTCAAGATTTGTTTATTGATACAAAATAAATTCATTGTTAAAATTACAGCTTTGTTTTATATAAATCAGGTTTGCAGGAAATTTAAATTTAACTTAAATAAGATGACAGAAAAACATAGCCGATATATTTACACTGTTTCAAAACTGACAAAAGAGATTAAATCTCTGTTGGAGGATACATATCCTTTTATATGGGTAACAGGTGAAATTTCCAACTATGCTGTCCCTGGTTCAGGCCACTCCTATTTTACTTTAAAAGATCACAATGCTGTCATTAGCTGTGTAATGTTTAAAAATCAAAAATTAAGACTTAAGTTTGATCTTGAAAATGGTTTAAAAATTTTTGGTATGGCAAGAATTAGTCTTTATGAACCAAGAGGATCTTATCAACTGATTTTTGAGCATCTTGAACCTGGAGGTGCTGGTTCAAGTCAAATTGCATTCGAACAGCTCAAACAAAAATTATCAGCTCAAGGCCTTTTTGATGATAAATATAAAAAACCAATCCCATTTTTACCTTTGCAAATTAGTGTTATCACTTCCGGGACTGGTGCTGCTGTCAGGGATATTGTCAATATTGCCCAAAGACGTTTTCCAAATTACCCCCTTGAAGTAATTTCAGTTAAAGTTCAAGGTGAAAAATCAGAAGATGAAATCTGTAATGCAATAAACTTTGTGAACCAAAATGATAGATCGGATAATAAATCAGATTTAATTATTCTTGCCCGTGGTGGCGGCTCACTGGAAGATCTTGCAGTTTTTAACTCTGAAGCCATTGCCAATGCAATCTTTGAATCTGATATACCTGTTATTACAGGAATTGGTCATGAAACTGATTTTACCATAGCTGATTTTACAGCTGATTTAAGAGCTCCTACTCCTTCTGCAGCAGCAGAACTTGCACTTCCTGATAAAAAAGCTTTATTGCAGGAAATGACTGTTTTAAAAAATAATTTGCATACTTCTTTTAAAAAGATGTTCATAAAATGGCAGGAGAGAATTATTGATTTAAAATCCAGGTTAAAAACTCCCCAGACAATTATTTATGATAACAGATTCAGGCTTGAAGATTATGAGTCAAGATTAAACAATATTATAAGGCAATATATACAAAAAAACAGGGATAAATTTTTCTATCTCTCTGATAAACTCAATTCACTTAATCCTGAATCAATTTTAAAAAGAGGATATAGTATTGCAAGATTTGTTTCAGATAAAAAAGTGATAGTTAATTCAAACAAAGTTAAACAAAATGATAGAATAGAGGTAATTCTTTCCAAAGGAAGCTTGATTACAAAGGTGGAAGAGGTTAATGGCTAAGAAAAAAACATTTGAAACTGCTCTAAGTGAACTTGAAAAAATTGTTAGACAGATGGAGTCGGGTGATCTTTGTCTTGAAGATGCGGTTAAAAAATATGAGGCTGGTATAAAGCAATCAAACTACTGCTTAGATCTTCTCGATAAAACAGAAAAAAAAATTTCAATGTTGACTGTGGATAAAAATGGCATTGTAAAAAAAGAGTTATTTCAGGATCAATAGTATGAATTTTAATCTACAGCAATATTTAAAGCAAAATCGGAAACTGACAAACCAGTATCTAAAACTTATTTTAAAACAATTTTCTCCGGAGCAGGAACTGACTGCTGCCATGAGCCACTCTCTTATGGCCAGTGGCAAAAGATTACGCCCTATCCTCTCAATTGCTGCAGCACAAACATGTAAAAAAGATTTTCTTCCTGCCCTGCCCGCCTGCTGTGCCATTGAAATGATTCATACATACTCTCTGATTCATGATGATTTACCAGCTATGGATGATGATGATTTAAGACGTGGACTGCCAACCTGTCATAAAAAATTCAGTGAGGCCACTGCTATTCTTGCAGGTGATGCTCTTTTAACCCATGCATTTAATATTATTTCAAATCCAGAACCTGTTTTTAAAATATATCCTGACAGCAATACAAGGCTTTTATTAATTTCAAAAATATCACGGGCAGCTGGCAGTCATGGAATGGTAGAGGGGCAAATGATGGATATGAAATCTTTTCAAAACAGACAAAAGAAAGAATTAGCCCATCTTAAAAAGATACATTCCCTTAAAACAGGCGAACTGATTACACTCAGTGTTGAAGCTGGTGCTATCAGTGTAGGTGCTGATCCTGAAATTATTACACATCTGCTCATCTATGCTGATAAGATTGGCCTTGCATTTCAAATTGCGGATGATATTTTAAATATTGAAGGAGACCCGGAGAAAATGGGAAAAGCTGCTGGATCTGATATTTTAAATGATAAAATGACTTTTCCTGCAATAATGGGTCTTGATGAGTCAAAAAAATATGCAAAAAAGCTTGTTGCTGAAGCTATTGAAGCTATTGCAGGATTTGATGAATCTGCAAGACCGTTGAGATCAATTGCCAGTTATATTATTAACAGAGACCATTGAAAGGCTGATATATTTTGACCCTTCTTGATAAAATAAAAACATCCAAAGATATTAAACAACTCTCCAGAGACGAACTTAAAACCCTTGCTAAACTGATTAGACAAAGAATTATTAAAGTGGTATCAAAAAATGGCGGTCATCTTGCCTCAAGCCTGGGTGCAGTCGAATTAACCCTGGCCATTCATTATGTTTTTGATCTGCCTAAGGATACATTAATCTGGGATGTTGGACATCAATCCTATGCCCATAAAATTTTAACTGGAAGGAATGACACTTTTGATACTCTTCGGCAGTACAAAGGCTTATCAGGATTTTCAAAAATTAAAGAGAGTCCCTATGACGGATTCACTGTGGGGCATTCCTCAACTTCAATTTCAGCAGGACTTGGGATATGCCATGCAAAATATTTAAACAAGGATCACTCCGATGTCATTTCTGTAATTGGAGACGGTTCTTTGACAGCCGGTCTTGCTTATGAAGGATTGAATCAGACAGGTGATTTAAAAAGAAATCTTATTGTTATTTTAAATGATAATGATATGTCAATATCACAAAATGTCGGAGCACTCTCTTCTCTTTTAAGCCGTACTTTTTCAGCCAAATATCTTCAAAACATGAGAAACAGGTTAGGTCTGTTTTTAAAATCTCTGCCGAAAATCGGTAAAGATGTTTACAGAATTGCCAAACGTTCTGAAGAGTCTTTTAAAACATTTGTTACACCGGGCATGTTGTTCGAGGCTTTTAATTTTGATTATTTCGGCCCCATTGACGGGCATAATTTAAATCATTTAATTGATATTTTAAAAAACATCAAACACCCTCAAGATCCTGTTCTTTTGCATGTTATAACAAAAAAAGGCAAAGGATATGAGCCTGCTGAAAAAAATCCTGTCTATTTTCATGGAGTTGGCTCTTTTACCATTGATACAGGCAAGGCCAATAAAAAGCCCAATGGAATTCCAAGCTATACCCAGGTATTTGGATCTCAAATGGTAAAGCTTGCCCAAAATAATGAAAAAATTGTTGCTGTTACGGCTGCCATGCCGGAAGGCACGGGCTTAATAGAATTTTCAAAACTTTATCCAGACAGATTCTTTGATGTTGGTATTGCTGAACAGCATGCTGTGACATTTTCTGCCGGCCTTGCGACTAAGGGACTAAAACCTGTTATTGCAATTTATTCAACGTTTTTGCAAAGAGCTTTTGACCAGATACTACATGATGTGTGTATTGAGGGACATCATGTTGTCTTTGCGATTGACAGAGGTGGTATCGTAGGAGAAGACGGTCCCACCCATCATGGACTTTTTGATTTTTCATATCTTCGCTGCATGCCGAAAATGACTATCATGGCTCCAAAGGATGAAAATGAACTTGCAAGAATGCTTGTTACAGCTGTTAACCATGACGGACCTGTGGCATTAAGATACCCAAGGGGCATAGGAACCGGAGTCAAGCTTGAGAACAATCCAGAACCTTTGGAGATAGGCAAAGCTGAAGTGATTAAACAAGGTGATGATATTTTAATAATTGCCATTGGAAAATCTGTATGTGAGGCTTCAAAAGCAGGTAAAGTTTTACAAAATCAAGGAATCAACACAACCATCATAAATGCAAGATTTGTCAAACCTCTTGATACTGAACTGCTTGTTAAATATGCAAAAAAAATAAATAAAATAATTACTGTGGAGGAGCATATACTTGATGGAGGGTTTGGTTCTGCTGTGCTTGAAATGTTTAGTGACAAAGGTGTGCCCAATATTTGTCTTAAAAGGGTTGGTATAAAAGACAGGTTTGTTGAGCATGGCCCCCAGGATATTTTAAAACACGATTATGAAATCGATCATCAAGCTGTCATAAAAGCTGCAATAAAATTACATGGCACTCCTTGTGAGTAATACACTGAAAAAAAAGTCCAGACTTGATATTCTAATTGTTGAAAAGGGATTTATTAAATCCAGACAGAGGGCAAAATCTGTTATCATGGCGGGCAAGGTGCTTGTGGATAACAATCCTGTGGACAAACCTGGAACTTTCATTAAAAATGATGCAAAAATTATTGTAAAGATTGATGATAATCCATTTGTCAGCAGAGGCGGTTTAAAACTTGAAAAGGCGTTAAAGAGTATTCCTGTGTCAGTAAAAAATTTAACCTGCCTTGATATTGGTGCTTCAACCGGTGGATTTACCGATTGTCTGCTTCAAAATGGTGCTGCCAAAGTTTATGCTGTTGATGTGGGATATGGGCAGTTTGACTGGTCTTTAAGGCAGAATCCCAAGGTTAAAGTCATTGAAAGAACTAATATCCGTCATATGCCATTTGAAAAGATCAGAGAAAAAGTTGATATTGTTGTAGCAGATACTTCATTTATCTCTCTGAAAATAGTTATACCCAGTGCTGAAAAGTTCATGAGGCATGATACTAAAGTTCTGGCATTGATTAAACCGCAATTTGAAGCAGGAAAAAAAAATGTTGGCAAGGGTGGTGTTGTTAAGGATTCAAAAATAAGAGAACAGGTTATTCAAGATTTAGAGTTGTTTTTTAAGGAGCGAAGATACAGTGTAAATCAGGTTATCCCCTCTCCTATTTTAGGTCCTAAAGGGAACCAAGAGTATATTATCTCTTTAAATTATAAAGAATCTTAAAATAACACTATTAATTTTATTTAAATTCGATTATTTAAGTTAAGACTTTGAAACTATGATCTCACATTTATTAATTGATTAAAAGGAGCAGTAATGACTGAAGAAATTAAAGCCATGAGAAATGTGGCCCTGGCAGGCCATGGAGGTGCTGGCAAGACAACTCTTGCTGAGGCTATGCTATTTAAAGCCAATGTAACCAAGCGTCTTGGAAAGGTTGAAGAAGGTAACACTGTCATGGATTTTCAGCCTGAAGAGATCAGGAAACAGCAAAGTATTAACACATCATTTATTAAATATACACAAAACAAACATACAATTACTTTGATGGACACTCCTGGAGGAGAAAATTTTTTCTGTGCTTCTAAAACCTGCTTTCCTGTAGCAGACTGTATGGGATTTGTAATTGATGGAGTTGGCGGACCTTCTGCCATGACCGAAGAGGCTGCAGCAAGTGCTCTTGAATATAATCTGCCCGGGTTTGTCATTGTAAATAAACTTGATCGTGAAAGATCGGACTTCATGACCTGTATTGATGCCTGCAAAACAGCACTTAAAAAAAAGATAGTTCCT
>CAXMTQ010000102.1:0-8532 GCA_964196205.1 uncultured Desulfobacula sp. | reverse complement strand
TTGATTCACGGGTAATACACGAAGCTCTTACTCCTGATCAATGGCAGGGAGCAACACTGCCGCCAATTTTTCAAAGTGCTTCAACACAACACAAAACTGCTCAATCCTTAAGTGATACATTTGCCGGCAAAAAAAAAGATCATATCTACATGCGGCTTACAAATCCAACAAACTCTGTTTTTGAGAATAAGATATGCTCCCTGGAAAACGGGAAAGGTGCAGTTGTTATGTCTTCGGGCATGGCTGCCATTAATAACACCTGCATGGCTCTTTTAAGATCAGGTGATGAATTTATAGCTGGCAACTCTCTTTTCATGTCAACCTACCTCCTATTTACCGGTGTGTTCAAAAAATACAATTTAAATGCAAAAATAATTGATATTAAAAATGAGGATGAAATCAAAAATGCCATTACAGATAGAACAAGATTCATCTATATTGAAACCATTACCAATCCTGGAATGGATGTCCCTGACATAGAAAAAATTGCCAAAATCGCCCATGCTCATAATCTGCCTCTTGTTGTTGATAATACCCTTGCATCACCATGGCTTGCAAGACCCATTGAGCTTGGCGCTGATGTTGTAATTCATTCAACAACAAAATATCTAAGCGGTCATGGAGCTGCAACCGGAGGTATTGTCATAGATGGAGGTAATTTTAAATGGAATAAAGAACGATTTCCTGATTTTAAACCCTTTATTGAAAGAAAAGGCGAACTTGCACTGCTGGATAAAATATGGCGTGAACACCATATAAATTTTGGTACAACACAGGCTCCTTTTCACTCATATCTTGCAATTATTGGAATGGATACTCTCTCCTTAAGAATGGAGAGACACATGTTCAATGCTGTCAAAGTTGCAGAACATCTCAATGCACACAAAAAGGTAAAGTGGGTTAACTTTCCAGGATTAACCGACCATAATGATCATGAAACAGCAAAAAAAATATTTGGTAATAAAGGTTTTGGTGGAATGATTGCCTTTGGCCTTGAAAATGAGACCCAATGCTTCTCCTTTATTGACAACCTTGAAATGATTTACCACCTTGCCAATCTTGGAGACTGTAAAACCCTGATTATTCATCCATGGTCATCCCAGTACATATCCTTTGATCCTGAGGTGAAAAAAGGTCTTCTGATTACACCCGATCTCTTAAGATTATCTGTTGGCATAGAAAATGTTGATGATATTATTAATGATATAAACCAGGCGCTTAAGAAGATATAACAAAGGCATGGCAAATGGAAACAGCTTGTAACCACAAGATTGACAGTTCAGGTAAAAATTCTTCATATGGAGTTGTAGAGAAGCAGTTCTTTTCCATTGAAGATAAAGATTTCACTCTTCAATGTGGAGAAAAACTTCAAAGTATTACCATTGCATATGAAACATTTGGATCCATTGATGAAAATAAGAGTAATGTTGTTCTTGTTTTCCATGCACTGACAGGAGACTCCCATGCTGCGGGTTTCTATAAAGACACCAATGAAAAACCCGGCTGGTGGGATATTGTAATTGGTCCTGGCAAAGCCATAGATACTGATAAATATTTTGTAATATGCTCAAATTTTCTTGGCGGATGCATGGGCTCAACTGGGCCTTCTTCAACCATGCCCGGAAAAAAAGAGCTCTATGGAATGAATTTCCCGGTCATCACTGTTACAGACATGGTCAGATGCCAGAAAAAGCTTATGGATCACCTGAATATAAAACAGCTTTTATCAGTTATCGGAGGATCACTTGGTGGTATGCAGGCCATGGAATGGAGTGTCAGATATCCTGACATGGTAAAATCTGTCATTCCCCTTGCCACAACCATGAAACACTCTGCTCTTGCCATTGCCTTCAACGAAGTTGCAAGACATGCCATCAAAAGTGATCCAAACTGGAACAAAGGCAATTACAGTGATGAAAAAAAACCAGATGTGGGACTCTCTGTCGCAAGAATGATTGGTCATATAACATATCTGTCCGATGAATCAATGCGGCTTAAATTCGGCAGGAAACTACAGGACAAAAAAGATCTCTCTTTTACATTTGATTCTCAATTCCAGGTGGAAAATTATCTGAAATACCAGGGGGAAAAATTTGTAAACAGGTTTGATGCCAACTCTTTTTTATATATCACAAAAGCTGCAGATTATTATGATCTTGAGATGCAGCACGGTAATGGATCATCTGTAAAGGCTTTTTCCAAGGCAAAGGCGAAATTTCTTGTTGTGTCATTCTCTTCTGACTGGCTGTATCCCACCTATGAATCAAAAGCCATTGTTAAAGCCTTGAAAAAAAACAGGCTTGATGTCAGTTTTTGTGAAATAGAATCAAACCTTGGACATGATGCATTTCTTCTTTTTGATAACCGCCTGAATAGAATGTTAAAAGGTTTTCTTGCAACTGTTTATAACGGGGTAAAAGAGAGTAAAAATGAGATTTGACCTGCAAATTATAGCATCGTGGATTAAACCAGGGGCAGTAGTCTTAGGGCTTGGCTGTGGTGAAGGCGAGCTTTTGTATTATCTTAAAAACAAAAAAGATGTTAAAGAAACAGGAATTGAGATTAAAGACAGCAAAGTTGCATTATGCATTGAAAAGGGTCTTTCCGTGCTTCAGGGAGATATTAACAGTGAAATTGAAGATTATGCTGATAACAGCTTTGATTATTGTATCCTGAGCCAGACCCTGCAACAGGTATATAATCCTGAAAGTTTAATCAAAGAGATGCTGCGGGTTGGAAAAAAAGCAATTGTCAGTTTTCCAAACTTTGCCCACTATAAAATAAGGTCCCAGCTTCTTTTGGCAGGCAAGGCTCCCGTTTCAAGGGAGCTGCCCTATCAATGGTATGACACACCCAATATAAGGGTCCTGGCCCTGGAAGATTTTAAAATATTTTCCAATAAAATGGGTTTTGACATTCATAAGCAGGCAGCCATCAAACCTGGAGACAAAAGCAGTGAGGGGAAAATCATAAATTTCCTGCCAAATCTCTTTGCAACATATGGTATTTTTGAAATCGGAAAATAGCAGAATGCAAAATTAATTTTATCTTTACATAAGAGACCCATGAAATATATCGGGATAAATTATTTTTCCTGGGCCGCTATTTTTTCCATCCTCCAATAAGATGAAGATGAACATGAAAAATAACCTGGCCGCCGCCTTTTTCAACATTGAATAAAAGTTTATAACCAGACTCATTTACGCCCTGCTCTTTTGCCATTTTTTTTGCAACCATGAAAAGGTCTGAAATAATTTTTCCATCTTCTTTTTGCAGGTCATTATTGCTTCTAATATGCTTTTTAGGAATTAAAAGCAGGTGAACCGGAGCTGCAGGGTTGATATCCTTGATCACTATAAAGCTGTCATCCTCATATAAAAATTCACCTGGAATTTCACCTTTAACAATTTTACAGAACAGACAATCCTCAGACATTTACTCCTCCTTTTTTTCTTTTATCTATCAATAAATTTTTACATAACCCGCTATTATTATAAATTTTCAGACAAAATAGATAATTTTCTCACAGTTTATCTATCTCTTCCATTAATGTTTCCATGGCTAACACAGCCTTCTCTTCTATAAAGACATCGGTAACAGAACCTGTGTATTCAGATTTAACAGGATTAATTTCAATAATTTTTGCACCATTTGCCTTGGCAGCCATTGGAATCATATTTGCTGGTGCTACCATTCCTGTAGTTCCGATTAATATAAAACAGTCTGATTTTTTTGTCTCATTAAATGAATTTGTCTGTGCAGGTTCTGGAATGGCTTCTCCAAAAAAAATTACATTGGGTTTTAAAATCCCGCCACACTTTTTGCATACTGGCGGCAGGACATTGAGATCAATCTGGGAAATCTTCTGTTTTGCCCTGCATTTTAAACAGACAATACTTTTTAAAGAGCCGTGAAATTCATGGACTACTTTGCTGCCTGCATCATAATGCAGATTATCCACATTCTGGGTAATCACTGCATGAAAAAGATTATCAGCCTCAAGTTCTGCCAATGCATAGTGGGCTGCATTGGGTTTTACTTTTCCAAACAGGTCATAAAAAATATCCCTTAGAACCTGCCATGAGTGTTCAGTGTGATCATAAAAATAGTTAATATCAAATATCTGGGGATCATATTTGTTCCAAAGACCATTTTCACCTCTAAATGGCGGGATACCGCTTTCAACTGAGATACCGGCACCTGTAAAAGCCACACACCGTTTTGCTGATTTTATAATCTTTGCTGCTTCAGCATACATAAAAGAACTCCTCCTGACCAGCCTATTGCACATCACATTCAGATCAAATTCACAATTTCAAAAGTGTTGCTCCATAATTCTGTAATCAATAATTTATTGCGAAGTATATCTTTTCGGTCCAATAAAATTTTTAAAACTTCCGAAGATTGAAGAGATGCCACCAGAAAAACACAACAGACAATATTACCGGTAAGTGTTTCAACCCCTTTTGACTCTTTTTCTCTCTTTTCTCCATAGATTAATTTATAACCCATATCACCGGGAAAAATAGTTGCAACCTGCCCTGTCATACCTGCAATTGCACCTGCAACAATAGGAATTGATGCTTTTTTTGCAGCATCCTGCAAAACAAATCTTGAATCTATGGTGTCTAAGCAGTCAACAGCAAGGTCAGCATCTTTTATCTGTTCATACATATTGGATTCATCAAGATATTCAATAAAACAGTTTACACTGACTTGGGAATTAATGGCATTTACCCTTTTTTTTGCTACTTTTGCCTTTGGAACTCCCATTAGATCTTCTTCACTCAATATTTGACGATTTAAATTACTGGTTTCAAAGGAATCCCCGTCAATCAAAGTTAAATTACCGACTCCAACTCTTGCCAGCATCTCGCAGACACATCCTCCAAGGCCGCCCAGGCCAATCACAGCAACTTTTGAGTTCTTAAGCTTGATCTGCTCTTCACGGGAGAGTGTATTAAAATTTCTATCATAACGTTCCTTGAACTCTGATTTTCCCATAAATTATCCACCTCCAACCGGTGGAAAAAGTCCAACTCTGTCACTGTTTTTTATTAAATACTTACCATCCTGCTTTTTGCCGTTTACAAAAATCAATTTAACAATCCCATCTTCAATACCAAGATCTGAAATAAGTTTTTCCACACTTGTATTCTCGGACAGCTCAAAATATTCACTGTCTTCAGGAAGGTATTTTGATAAAGTTACAAACAATTTAAGATTAATTTTTATCATTTTATCTGTTTACACTTTATGTTTGTGTTGTTAACTTAAGGAGTAATTATATGACATAAGTTGATTTTTTTGTACATGAATTTAATAAAAACCTCTGAATGATATGGACAAAAATAAAAAAGAACACATAAAAGTAGAGCAGTTAGCCCAGAATCTGGCTACATTTGCCATTGACAGAACAGACTTGAAGCAGCTTCTAACTGCAATACCTGAAAACAGCGGTTTAAATCTGACCACAATTGAATATGAACTTCAAATTCTAAAAATATTGAGTGTTGGATGGGCTGTCTCCTTTTATATGGCAGTCACAGATAAAAACAAAGCTGTTTTAACCCAGGCATTCTGGGAATTTATTCGAGAAATTTCCCAAAACATCTCAACTCTTACAGAGACTACTACAGGGCAGAACCTTGATTATTTTGAAATTTTAAAGCAGCGAATAAACAGATATCTTGAGATTTTGGGAGAGAAACCGGATGAAGCTCAAAACCCTGCAAATCTGATGGGGCCTGCCTTTGCAAGCATATGCGACTGCGAGAACAATGCCATAGCAATCTTAACTGGTACTAAAATGTTCACCCTGACCCTTGGAGGTGTGAAAGAGTATTTAAATGCAGTTGAAATAGACGATATTAAGCTTAACTGACTGGCTCAAAATTTTTTCATTAAGGTTCGACATCCTGTTATATAATGAAGATTTTTCCATTAAGGAGTAAAGATAATATGAAAAAACAATTACTGATTTATTTTGGATTTATACTAATTTTTTTCTGGGGATGTGCAACCCCTGGCCAGAAATTTATCAATATCAACTATCTTGACAAACATGAAAAAATATACACCGGCAAAATAGGCATCGCTCCTTTTCAGGATAATCGTTCAGGAATGGGAGAAGGATACCTGGGATACAGAACTCTGCTTGATAATAGCCAGGAAACCTATCTGGTCCAGGGTTTGAATCTTGCTGATACCTTAAAAAGAACCGTTATGACCTATTATGAAAAAAATGGATTTACAACCGCGGAAATTGACCCATGGGAACTTACTCCCAAAGGTGTGAAATCTGCATCCATTAACTTCAAGCAGATAATGGCAGGTAAAATCAATAAATTTGAATGCCGTGCAAAGAAAAAAGGCGGGCGGACAGACATGACCCTGGATATTGATCTGACCCTGTACCTTGGCATTGCAGATAAAAATACCCTGAAAAGAATACCGGTCTCTTTAACCCTTGAAAAGACTGAGTTTACCTTTACCCGGGAAAAACTTGAACAATTTATCAACCAGGCCCTTGAAGAAGTTATTCAAAAGGCCCTGATCCTAGAATAATTGAATACATCAGGCTGTCATGATTTTGCAGCTATGGCAGCTCCTGCTGAAATCATCACTGTACCAGCAGTTCGGTTCAACCACTTGACAGAACGGGGGCTTGAAAAAAACAGCCTTGCACTGCTGGCAAGATAAGCATAGGAAATCAGGACAACCGACAAAACCATGGCAAGAACCATGGTAACAATAATAATATCAAAACCAGTCATTGACGGCAGATCCATAAAAGTCGGTAAAAAACCACAATAAAACAAAATCACTTTAGGATTGGCAAGAGTAATGCCAAGACCACTTAAATAATTGCCATATCCTATGGCTTTTTTCCCGTTTATTTGTTGTAGATGAGCTGGAACAGGCTTGGAAACCCAGATCTTAATCCCGAGAAAAATAAGATATGCTGCACCGACAATTTTAACCAGTAAAAAAAGAGTCCCCATTGTCTGAGCTATGACAGACATACCCATGATGGCAAACAGTAAAAAAATAATATCACCGGTTACACATCCTGCAATCATCAACAAAGTTGTTTTAAAACCCGATGCAAGGGATCTTGAAATTATTGCAAACACCCCTGGACCCGGAGTTACTGCAAGCACAAATATTGCAATGGCAAAACTGAAAACAGAAACAAGACTCATCTAAATACCTCATGATTTTTCAAATTTAAAACTTGATTTTACTGTTTTTATACTATTTTTCAATACATATTATATTAAAAACATATTTAATGATAACTAATCAATTATGCTCTTGTCACATTGAATCTTTTTCCAAATATTTCCGGCTCATATTGACCGAAATGTCATTAAATAGTTGTAATCACCAATATCATCAGTTTTTTCTTTTTTAAATCCATAACCCGTGACCATTTTTTCAACTTCATTTTCTGACAACCGTATCTTTACAGGTGGACCGGGAGGCCCTTCAATTTTCTTAAATTCAATAACAGCAAGACATCCACCAGGCTTGAGTATGGTCCTAATTTGTTTTAAAACAGTACCGGCTTTATTGATTTCTTCAAAATCGTGCAGGACAGTGGCCATCAAACATACATCTACGCTGTAATTATCAATATCAATTTGTTCAGTCGCATCCTGCAGCAGGGTTTTGATATTGATAATATCCCTGGTTTTAATTTGTTCCTCTAAAAGCGCAAGGCCCTCTTTCCATAGATCTACAGCATAAATCAATCCTTGATCACTGACAATTTCAGACATGAATATGGAATAGATACCCTTGCCGCAGGCTAAATCAAGCACAACAGATCCAGGTTCCACTGGTAAAATGTTCGTTAATATATTCGGATTGATCAATTCAAAGCTGCTCTTACCAGCTCCCTTTGGTTTTTTATGGGTATCATTCATGTTTTAGCTCTCCATCCATGCCTATTAAGCCCTTTCATATGTTTTGATATCAATCTGATATTAATTCTATAACAAAAACTATAATTTTTATATATCATGGATATTGGATAATAAAGGGTGTTGAAATCGATAGTTAAAATCAACGAATAAACATAATAAATTCAAATATCTATATTGCAAAAAGCCCTGTTTTAGTGTATATATTTTAAGAGACCAATCAAAAAAAGTACACACTAAAACAGAGGCAATATGCATAGAAAAAATATCAGACAAATGGTGTTAAAGCAATTAAAATATAATCATCCACACTGGAAAAGAATGACAAAGAAATCCAAAAAGACATTAATTCAGGAAGTTGTGGATGAAGTGGTTAAAGATTATGATTATTCGCAATCTTTGGATCTTCCCATTGAAAAGCTTACAGGGATTGATAACCAAACCCCTTCTAAAGGAATTCGATCTCTTCCAGAAATGGCAGGGTACATTAATAATTTTTATAGTGACAACCTTTTTGATTTCAATAAGATTAAAAAGCCGCATCCCGAGATCATTGACCCGGAACTAAAATTTATTGATGAGTTGTTTGATAATCAAATTATCA
>CAXMTQ010000101.1:0-8554 GCA_964196205.1 uncultured Desulfobacula sp. | reverse complement strand
ATAATAAAACGATCGAAAAAATAAAATTTTGAGATTTTGGAGTAGGAACCTAAAAAAATGATGCAAAATCTTATAGTTATCTATTTTTTGAATGAAATGGTCAGCTTCATTGCTCCACCTATTACCCTACCCGGATTATGTTCCGTAAAACTTGGATATATATGGTTTGATTTAGGTGTTAACTTTGGTGTTAAATTAACACCAAATCATGTTTCTTGATGTTACTTGGTGTGAGATAATATTTTATAAGCCCTTATTTTAAAAGGTGTTGATGGATTGGAGGATATTTCAAAAATAGTGAGGCTCGCCTGCTAAGCGAGTATAGGTGTTGTTACCTATCTAGAGTTCGAATCTCTATTTCTCCGCCATTAACAAACACCTTGGGAATTTTAAGCAACCGCTTTCAATTCCTTTTTTTTTGTTTGACAGGGTCAAAAATATTATTACTTTTTACTAAAACTGAATTGCTGTTGTAAACATCAATATGTCAATGCCGTTATTAGGCGATTTTATAGAAGCATTTGAATAGTGCATGTATCTAAAATTCAGGTCAAAAAATCCAATTCTCATACCAATACCAATCCTGTCTTCAAACTGAAAATTAGTGGACAGATTCCTGTCTCCAATATGGTATTCATCAAGATAGGCCACTCCAATTCCAGCTTCGATATAGGGTCTTACCGTGTTTGATTCACTGCCAAAATAGTATGCAAACACAGGGGATAACGCCACAGCGTTAATATCGTCATCATCATGTTCCCAACGATTATAGGAGAGTTCAAAATATCCTGAAAAATGTCCAAAGTCTGATTCAAACCACTTGGAGGTAAAATCTTTTTTAATGCCCAGTCGATATATATCTATATCTGTATCAGCTTCGCCATAGCCAAAAGATATACCATAACCTGAAGATTCAGCCATGGCAATATTGGAGAACAAAACCAAACTTAAAATAAGAAGTAAAAATTTTTTCATACCAATCCTTTTTATAATTATAAAACAGCATTCAAATAATTTGATTTATCATATTCAAGCTTTTTTAAATGAAAGACTCAATTTATTCAAGATAAAATTTTATCTTATGCATAATCATCACAAGCTGTTAACAACACTCCTATCTTGGTTCTTCTATGTGTATTAACCCTTGACATACAATTTAATGAAGTTTATATCCATTTAACAGATTGGCTTGAAAGAAGTAAATTTTTTATAATAAGTGTAAAAATATGCATTTAAAAGAAGAACTGAGTAAAAATAAAACATTGTTTGTGAAAAAGTGGGTTCAGGCTACAATCGATACATATCCTGCCCAGACTGCAAAGATTCTGGGCAAGGATTCCAACCGATTTGATAATCCTATTGGATCTGTCACAAGAGAATCCATTGAAAATGTATTTAATCTTATTTTACAAGATTATACCCCGCAAACACTGGAAAAAGAGCTTGATCCGATAATTCGTATTCGAGCAGTACAATCATTTTCTGCATCAGGAGCTGTCAGTTTTGTTTTTGCCTTAAAAGAGATTGGTGAAAAGATTATTGATGCAAGCCTGATTAGAAAATTTGATAAGCTTGTGGATACAATTGCGCTGGCGGCGTTTAACAAGTTTATGAAATGCAGAGAAGAGGTATTCCTTTTAAAAGCCACTGAAAGTAAAAGAAGGATTCACAGGGCTTTTGAAAGGGCAGGTTTAGTAACTGAGCTGACAGAAGAAGATCTTCTCGGCTCTAAGAAATCTTAACCTGCATGACAAAACTTAAAATTTTGTCATGCATAAAACAATGAGGTGGTTTAATATGAATCAAAAGTACTTGATCCCCCTGACAGCTGTTTTTCTGCTATTTGTAATAGCATACATAGGTGTTGAGGGAGCAGGGCTTCAATGGTTCTTTGGAATTGTTTTTCCATATGCAGCTATGATTTTTTTTCTTGCAGGCTTTGTTTACAAAGTCATGGGCTGGGCAGCTTCTGCTGTTCCGTTCAGGATTCCAACAACCTGCGGGCAGCAAAAATCTCTGCCCTGGATAAAACAAAACTCCATTGACAACCCTGATACTTCAACAGGTGTGTTTGTTCGTATGATTCTTGAAATTTTTCTTTTCAGATCTCTGTTTCGAAACACAAAAGCAGCCTTTAACAAAAATGCTTCAAACAGATTGTCCTACTCCTGGGAAATTTTCCTGTGGATAGGCGCACTTGCCTTTCATTACTCCTTTCTGGTGGTAATCTTAAGACATTTCAGATTTTTTACCTCTCCTGTACCATCCTGTCTTAAAATGCTTGAATATTTTGACGGAATAGTACAGATGGGACTGCCCGGTCTCTTTTTATCCGGAGTTGTATTGCTTGCAGCAACCCTGTTTTTGCTTGCAAGAAGAGTATTTGATGCCAAGGTCACCTATATATCCCAGGCAGCTGATTATTTTCCTTTGTTTCTTATCATAGGAATTGCTGTAACAGGTATATCCATGAGATATTTTACAAAGGTTGATATTATGGGCATTAAAACCCTTACCATGGGTCTTGCAACACTGAGCCCCACAATTCCTGAAGGCGTTGGCGGTCTTTTTTACAGCCATGTGTTTCTGGTAAGTATTCTTTTTGCATATTTCCCCTTAAGCAAACTAATGCATATGGGCGGAATATTCTTAAGCCCCACAAGAAATATGGCAAACAATACCCGTGCAAAAAGACATATTAACCCCTGGAACTATGATGTGAAAACCCATACATATGCAGAGTATGAAGATCACTTCAGAGAAAAAATGATTGAAGCTGGTCTTCCAGTGGATAAAAAGGAGTAATAAATGTCTGACGAACTAAAACCCGATGAATTATTAAATAAAATTGATTTTGGCCCCCAAAAGGGACCGGAATCAGATTCTGTGTCAAGCAACTGGATGAACACTTCTGTCCAGATCAGGCCAGGAATGTATTGTTATGCGGCAAAGGCTGAAAGTGTGGAAACGCTTGGCCTGCCCAATGCAAGACCATGGAATCCTCTTGAAGAAGACTGGAAACTCCCCGATAACTGGCAGGAAATTATTTTTAATGGTTTAAAAGAGCGTTTGGAAAAATTTAGAACATTTAAAATATTCATGGATATCTGTGTACGCTGCGGAGCATGTGCTGATAAATGTCATTTTTTCCTTGGAACAGGTGACCCGAAAAATATGCCGGTGTTAAGAGCCGAGCTTTTAAGATCTGTATATAGAAACGACTTCTCAACTGCTGCAAAAATCTTAAAAAAGATACCTGGCGGCCAGGCATTGGCCGGCGCCAGACCCATGACCATGGATGTTCTCAAGGAGTGGTGGTACTATTTTTTCCAGTGTACAGAATGCCGGCGCTGTTCAGTATTCTGCCCCTATGGAATTGACACTGCTGAAATCACCATAATGGCAAGAGAAATTTTTAATATGCTGGGCTTGAATATTGACTGGATTGCAACCCCTGTTTCCAACTGTTTTAAAACAGGAAACCATCTTGGTATCCAGCCCCATGCCTTTAAAGACATGCTGGAATTTTTTGTGGAAGATATTGAAGATGTAACAGGAGTTGACTGTACTCCCCAGTTCCAGAAAAAAGGTGCAGATATTCTTTTTATCACACCTTCAGGGGATGTATTTGCAGATCCTGGAACATACACATGTGAAGGCTACATGATCCTGTTCAAATATCTCAAGGATAAATATGGATTAGATGTTACCTGGAGCACCTATGCTTCAGAAGGCGGAAACTTTGGATTTTTCACATCCCATGAAACCATGAAAAGGCTCAATGCAAAAATGTATGCAGAGGCAAAAAGGCTTGGAGTAAAATGGATTCTTGGTGGTGAATGCGGTCATATGTGGCGTGTTATACATCAATATATGGATACCATGAACGGCCCTGCTGATTTCCTTGAAGAGCCTGTCAATCCCATTACAGGCACCAAGTTTGAGAATGCAAAATCCACAAAGATGGTTCATATCTCAGAGTTCACTGCTGATTTAATCAAACACGGAAAACTTGAACTTGATAAATCCAGAAATGCCAACAGGATCATGACTTTTCATGATTCATGCAATCCTTCAAGGGGCATGGGAATTCTGGATGAACCAAGATATATAATTAAAAATGTCTGTGATCACTTCTACGAAATGCCGCCCAACACAATTAGAGAGCAGACTTTCTGTTGTGGATCAGGATCAGGTTTAAATGCCGGCGAAAACATGGAACTTCGAATGGCAGGAGCTCTTCCAAGGGCAAATGCAGTAAAATATGTCCATGAAAAATTCGGTGTTAACACCCTTGGTACAATATGTGCCATTGACAGGGCAGCGCTTCCCACCATGTGTGAATACTGGGTTCCTGAAGTTGAAGTCTACGGAATTACCGAGCTTGTAGGAAATGCATTAATCCTGCCCGGTGAAAAAAAGAGGGTGGAAGACTTGAGGTTTGAACCTTTACCAGGCTGTGAAGAGGAGGTAGAAGAAGATGAATAAAAGTATAATCATCACAGGTCTTTTAATTTTTGTCCTGGCAGTACTATCACCTTTCTGGTTCAATTTTATTACAACCACTGAAGCAGCACCTGAACCTGAACTTCTCGGTAAAGCAAAAGACGCTGAAAAGTGTGTGTTAGACAAATATGACATGAGAGCCAATCACATGTCTCTTCTTGATGAGTGGAGAGATTCAGTGGTAAGGGATGCTGACCGGCAGTACAAAGCTGCAAACGGCAATATGTTTAATATGAGCCTCTCAACAGGTGAGAAATCCTGTCTTGGCTGTCATGAAGATAAAACAAAATTTTGTGACAAGTGTCATACCTATACTTCAGTAGATCCCTATTGCTGGGAATGTCACACAAACCCCAAGGAGATTAAATGATGAAAAAAAGTAAAAGGAGCTTTCTTAAAGTAGCAGGTATTGCTGCCATGGGGTTGGGTGCTTCCAGTGCAATTAACTTTGCTTCATCTGATGCTCAAGTTTCAACCCATAAAAAGAAAGCTAAAAACAAAGAAGCTCTTTCAGCACATCGCTGGGGCATGGTGATTGATACCAATAAGATTACGCATGAAATTGTTGAAAATATTGTTGAAGCATGCCACAAGGAGCATAACGTACCTGACTTCAACCATGAAGTTGATACAAAAAAATATCCAAAGACAAGGGCTGTAAATCATAAACAGGAGATTAAATGGATATGGGAAGAGCATTTTCATTATGCCTTTCCTGACAAGGAAGATGAATTTCTTGCTGAAAGATTTCATGATCTTCCATTCCTTGTAACCTGTAACCACTGCAAAAATGCACCATGTACCAAAGCATGCCCTACCCAGGCGACATTTAAAAGAGAAGACGGGATTGTCCTCATGGATTATCACCGCTGCATAGGATGTCGATTCTGTATGGCAGCATGTCCCTTTGGTGCAAGAAGTTTTAACTTCCGGGATCCAAGACCCTTTATTGAAGAGACTGTCCCGCAATTTCCCACCAGGACCAAAGGAGTGGTGGAAAAATGCAATTTTTGTGCTGAACGTCTTGCCATAGGAAAGCAGCCACACTGTGTTGAAGCATCCCACGGTGCAATGGTAGTTGGAGATCTTGAAGACCCTGAATCTGAAATCAGGGAACTTTTAAGTGAACATTATACAATCAGACGTAAACAATCGCTTGGTACCGAGCCTTCTGTTTACTATATCATGTAAGGGAGCTAAAATATGCTTGAAATAGCTATTAAAGGAAGTAAAAACTATTGGATATGGATAGTCTTTCTGCTCGCTGTGATAGGAGCAGGAGCAATTGTTTATATTGACCAGTTCAGGAATGGTCTTATGATCACCGGCATGAGCCGCGACGTATCATGGGGCTTTTATATTGCAAATTTTACATATCTTGTTGGTGTTGCAGCAGGAGGTGTAATGGTTGTTATCCCGTTTTATCTCCATGATTATGAAAAATTTCACAGGATTACAATCCTTGGTGAATTTCTCGCAGTGGCAGCATTAATTATGTGCCTGCTTTTCATTGTTGTGGATTTAGGCCAACCTACCAGAATGCTCAATGTATTGTTATACCCATCACCCAAATCAGTACTGTTCTATGATATGCTGGTGCTGAACGGCTATCTGTTTTTGAACATTGTTGTGGGGTGGAAGGTTCTTGAGGCAGAGAGAAATCAGGTGGAGCCTGTATGGTGGACAAAACCGCTGGTTTTGATTTCCATCCCCTTTGCCATTGGTATTCATACAGTAACAGCATACCTTTACTGCGGTCTTCCAGGCCGTGGTTTCTGGCTGACAGCAATTCTGGCACCCAGATTTCTGGCATCGGCATTTGCAGCAGGCCCTGCAGTTTTGATAATTTTGTGCTATATTATTAAAAAATTCACAAAATTCGATCCGGGCTGGGAAGCCATGCAGACTCTCTCAAAAATTGTCTGTTATGCCATTATTGCCAACCTGTTCTTTTTCCTGTGTGAAGTCTTTGTGGTTTACTATTCAAATATTCCAGGACATAAGGCGCATATCCAGTATCTATTGTTTGGATATCACGGATACACTGCGCTTGTGCCATGGATGTGGACAAGTCTTTTACTCATGGGAACAGGAGCAGTATTACTTTTGATCCCAAAATTGAGAAGCAATTATAAGCTGTTGCCGTTCACCTGCGCAATGATCGTTTTCGGAGCATGGATTGATAAGGGACTTGGTATGATCTCAGGAGGATTTGTACCCTCTCCTCTGCACCATGTAACAGAGTACGCCCCGACAATTCCTGAAACCATGATTACCCTGGCAGTTTATGCCACAGGTTTGCTTGTTTTAACCATTTTGTACAAGCTTGCAACACAGGTTAAAGAAGAGGTCGGAGGTTAGACCCGTTACGGGGTGTCCACCTTTGGTTCGCTTGGTTGGAAACCCCTTCACTGAACACAGTAGTAAGTTTTAAAACCATAAAAAGGGAGCTTTCAATAAAAGCTCCCTTTTGTTATGTTAAGACATGTACAGCATACATACAAAAACATTTCTACAAACCAATGATTCTTTTCTGGAAAACAAAAAAAATGAACTTTTACTTGCCCTGTATGAAAAAAATTATCAAAATACCGAACAGGTTTTTCATGATATTCTCCAACAAATCAAAACAATAACAAAATTAGAAGAAAACTCAGAAAAACTATTAAACCAGGTTCATTCCATAGTTAAAAAGTTCTCTCCTGATATTCCAGATCATCTCTGCCTTAAAATCAAAAATGATAACAAAATCTTAAAAAATTATATTCTCTCTTCCATAAAGCACTCCAAAAAAAACATCCCGTATGTAGATTTTCAAACCTGGGAGCAAAAACTGGGTTTAATAAAAACTCAAAAAAATCTGATCTATAAAACTGCCATCACGTTTCAATTGACCATTGGATGCTCTAATTTTTGCAGACGATGTAATGAATGGGCATTGCCAAAGTTAAGATCACATTTTACCTTTGATGCCATTAAAACAATTCTTTCCCTTATGGAATATAACCTGAATGATGAAATTTCTCTTTACGGCGCTTCCGATCCCCTGGACTGGAAAGAGAATAGAGCAGGTAGAAATAAAACAGGCAGGACCATAGCTGATATATTAAAATATTTAGAAAATTTAAAACTCCAATACAGTATCCTTACAAAGGTTCCAAAATGCAAAGAGTTATTATTGGAAAAACTGTTAAAATCCAATGCCAACATTTCCGTGAGCATCACTTCAAAAAATAGACACCGTATCAAGAAAATCGAGCAGGCCATTGGAGATTCCATAAGCAAACAGCATGACCTGGAGGAACTTCTAATCCCTGCCAGGCTTGACGAGGATTTTATATCCATAAAACCATCCATCACAGACGGATATGGCACTGAAATAACCCCGGATGGAGCATTTATAATTCTTCCGACTTTTACCAGCGCTCTGAACCCTTTTGGCCATAAAAAAATTGCAATAACCCCAAAAACAAATTTTTTCCCAATAAAACAAACCGGCAGAGATGCTCTGCTGGTTGATTATTTCAAACCCCTGAAAGGATATAATCTTAAAGATGAAATTCAATGTTTAGATTATCTTCTTGATGTACAGGTTGAATCCATTATTCTTGACAATGGTTCTGAACAACTCACCCCCCCCGGTATGAGAAGCCTTAAAGAATACTTTGAAATCTTTGAAGAAAAACCAAGACTTCAAAGAAAAAAAATGACCAGGAGTGTAATAAAACGCCTGAAAAAAAAATTTCTGTCAGATACAAATTTCAAAAATATGCCCGTGGACAAAAAAGCTTTGTATTTAAAAAAAATCAATACCCATATTAATTTATGCAAAAAAAACAGGTGTCAGACATTTAATCTGGCTGCCACATCTTTTTTTCTCAGGGCTGTATCAGATTATACACAAAAGAATCCCTTTAAAATAAAAATCATGCAGTTTCTCTTACAGGCTGAAATAAAGCATACCTTTAACACCCACACTAAACTTTGCATCAACACACCCCCTGAAAACCTTTTTAATAACCCTGAAATTAACTCTTTTAAGATCTTC
>CAXMTQ010000100.1:6603-8559 GCA_964196205.1 uncultured Desulfobacula sp. | reverse complement strand
ACTTATATACTTGAACATTGAATTTGTCAATATCAAAGTTGTCAATTTTTGATATTTATCAAGTCTGAATATTTATCAAGTCTGAATATTTACCAAGTTAAAATTTAAAGTGAAAGAAATTTCCTGGCTTTAATAAAATAGTCAAACCCTGACCATATGGTAAAGATTAATGCTCCATAAAGAAAGAAGAGGCCAATACCATTAAAATTAATTCCCATATAACTATAATGTATGGTCAATGGTATGATTGCTGCAATCTGAAAACCTGTTTTATATTTTCCAAGCCATGAAGCTGCAACATCCTGACCATTTTCAATTAATACACATCTCAAGCCAGTAACAGCAAGTTCCCGTCCAATTATAACACATGCGATCCATGCCTGCATAAAATCAAGAGATACCAGCATAACCAGTGTTGAAGCAACCAGAAGTTTATCAGCAAGAGGATCAAGAATCTTACCAAGTTTGGTTATCAGCCCTAAGGTTCTTGCAAGGTATCCATCAAAATAGTCGGTGATGGAAGCAATGGAAAAGACTCCTGCTGCAATAAATGTTGTGATCTTTGTTTCATACATTAAAAGTATCACAATTACAGGAACTGCAATAATTCTGGACATCGTCATAAAATTGGGAGTTAAAACAAATTATTTGACTCTATCAAACCTGGTCATTTTAAACTATCCGTTCTTTTTCTTCCAATCTGCCAAAAAGGCTTCAATTCCTTTGTCTGTCATATGATGGGATGCAAGTTTCTTCAATACCCCATATGGAATGGTGGCAACATCTGCCCCGAGAAGAGCTGAATCCAATACATGGAGCGGGCTTCTTACACTGGCCACTATTATCTGTGTATCAAAATCATAATTTTCATAAATCTGAATAATCTCTTCAATTATTCCCATACCCTCTTCTGCCAGATCATCCAACCGGCCCACAAAAGGACTTACAAATGTTGCACCGGCTTTTGCTGCCATCAATGCCTGAAGCGCTGAAAATACGAGTGTTACATTTGTTTTGATACCTTTATCTGTAAGGGTTTTAACTGCTTTTAACCCTTCAACGGTCATTGGAATTTTAACGGTAATGTTATCTGCTATTTTTGCAAGTTCCAAAGCTTCTTCCACCATACCGTTGTACTCTAAGCTGATAACTTCCGCACTTACAGGACCTTTTACAATTTTGCAGATATCTGCAATAATCTGTTTAAATTCACCATCTTCCTTTGCAATTAAAGATGGATTGGTTGTAACTCCATCAACCATGCCCATATTATTGGCATCTTTGATCTGATCAATATTTGCAGTGTCTATAAAAAATTTCAATTTACATCTCCTTAATTTAGATAAATAACCTTCTGGGTTTCCTGTTTCTCTATTTTTTTTAACAATTCATCTGATCTTGAGTTTAAGATCGGATGTATTTCATGAGCTCCTATATCACAAATTGGTATTAATACAAAACATCTTTCATGCATTCTTGGATGTGGAATTTCAAGCAGATCTGTTTTTAGAATCAAATCATCATAATATATAATATCCAGATCAATAATTCTGGGTCCAAATCTAAAAGATTTCCCCTTTTTATCCAACTCTTTTTCCAAGGTTTTTATGGTTAAAAGCAATTTCTCAGGTTTAAGTTGTGTTTTTATTTTTAAAGCTGCATTTACAAACCACTCCTGATCTGTATAATTTTGGGGCTGGGTTTTATAAAAAGATGATACTTCAATCACATCAATTTTATTAATCCTGTCCAAAAGAGCAATAGCATCATCAAGATTCTTTCTCTTTTCTCCAATATTTGACCCGATGCTTAAGTAGGCAGTATGCATACTATTTATAATCAACCTGAATTGTTTTTGAATATTCACTCTTCATATTATCTTCACCCGTAGCCTGGACTCTGAAATAATATTTAAATCCCTTATCCAATTCAAAAATAAATTCCTTGGAAGGCCTG
>CAXMTQ010000100.1:0-6524 GCA_964196205.1 uncultured Desulfobacula sp. | reverse complement strand
TAAAAATTTTAAAACCTTCGGCTTTGATGATTGCTCTCTCTTTATCAATTTCATGATTCCATGAAAGAGTGATTTTTTTGCCGTCAAGCACATACTTTAAATCAAAAGGAACAGCTATTTGCTGCCCTTTGATTTCAGGAGGCAGTGGCGGTCCTTTTTCCCCGCATCCCCAAACAAGGAATAAAATGGCAATGGAGAGTATTATTGCAATTTGAGTTGAAATTTTTTGATTTTTCATTTCAGTCCAACTCCTCCATGGCTCTTTTTACTGCCTGTTTAACATTATCAAAGCTTGTTCCACCATAAGAAATCCGTCTTGAAATCATTTTTTCAATGGTAATAAATTCATAAACATCCTGGCCTATCAAGTCGCTTAAATCCTTAAACTCTTCAAGACTCAAATCATCTAACTCTTTTCCCTGATCCAGGGCAAAGGCAACCGCCCGCCCTGAGACAGAGTGTGCTTTTCTGAAAGCCATGCCCTTTGACACAAGATAGTCAGCCAGATCTGTTGCGTTTAAAAAACCCGTGGTGCAGGCATTATACATTCTATCCTTATGAACTTTAATATTTTCAAACATCTTTGTATAAACCTCACTACAGATTTTAAGGGTATCAACTGTATCAAACAGAGGTTCCTTGTCTTCCTGCATATCCTTGTTATATGCCAGGGGCAGGGACTTCATAAGGGTAAGAATAGATATAAGATTACCCACAACTCTGCCGGTTTTACCCCTTACAAGTTCAGCTGCATCAGGATTCTTTTTTTGAGGCATAATGCTTGATCCTGTTGTAAAAGCATCTGATATCGTAATAAAGGAAAATTCTGAAGATGACCAGAGAATCATCTCTTCACTAAGCCTTGAAAAATGAATCATGACTATTGAAGCGTGGGAGATAAACTCCATTATAAAATCCCGATCTGATACAGAATCAATGCTGTTATCTGAAACCTTTGAAAAAGATAGTACCTCTTTTGTGAACTCACGGTTCAATGGATAAGTGGTGCCGGCAAGAGCAGCAGCTCCCAAAGGCATGACATCAATTCTTTTAAAACAATCTTCAAATCTCTGGATATCTCTTTTAAACATTTCATAATATGCCAGAAGATGATGGGAGAACAATACTGGCTGAGCTCTTTGAAGGTGGGTGTAGCCAGGCATTATCACATCAAGATGGGTTTTTGCCATCTTAACAATGGATTTTTGAAATCCGTACAAAAGATCAATAATAATCCTTGTCTCTTTTTTCAGATAAATTCTGACATCGAGAGCTACCTGATCATTTCGACTTCTGGCGGTATGCAGTTTTTTTGCAACGTCCCCAATTTTTTCTATTAAAGCAGATTCAATATGCATGTGAATATCTTCAAGGCCTGCTGAAAACTTAATTTCATTGTTCTCAATCTGTTTTTTCACCTTGCCAAGCCCTTTAATCAGGGTATCTGCTTCACTTCTCGTAATAATGGATTCTTTTGCCATCATTTTCACATGGGCAATGCTGCCTTCAATATCACCCTCATAAAGGCGTTTATCCACATCAATGGATGCATTAAATTTTTCCATCAGCTCGTCAGTGCTTTGGGAAAATCTTCCACCCCATAACTTTTCATTGCCTTTATCCATATCAGTATCTTCCATACATTAATTATTCAATATCAAACTTTCTAAAATAGCCTTATGCATATGCCTTTTATTTTCTGCCTGATCCCAGAATACAGCATTATTATCTTCAAGAACATCTTCTGCAATCTCTTCACCCCGGTGGGCAGGAAGACAATGCATTACAAGCACATCACTGCTTGCCCAGGATAACAATTGCTTATTAACCTGAAATCCCTCAAAATCGCTTATTCGTTTAGACAATTCATCTTCATTGCCCATACTGGCCCAGACATCAGTATATACCACATCAGCGTCTTTCACTGCTTCTTTAGGATCATTTGTAAATTTAATATTTGTTTTTCCCTCTATTCCGGCACCCCCAATGGTTTGCAGATTTACTTCAAACCCTTCAGGGCATGCAACAAAAAGATCAAGTCCCAGAACACTTGCTGCATTAATCCAGGAATTGACAACATTATTCCCGTCTCCAACCCAGGCAATTTTTCTGTTTTTATATCCACCCTTATGTTCGATAACAGTCATGATATCGCTTAATATCTGGCAGGGGTGAAAAGAGTCGGTAAGGGCATTAATCACCGGTATTGTAGAACTTTGAGCAAATTCCTCTACAAGAGAGTGATCAAAGGTTCTCATGGCAAGGCAGTCAATATATCTTGAAAGGACTCTTGCTGTATCCTTGGCAGGTTCATTTCTGGAAATCTGGGTATCCTGCGTACTCATATAAATGGGATGACCGCCCAGTTGAATCATGGCTGTTTCAAATGCCACCCTGGTTCTGGTGGATTTTTTATCAAAAATCAATCCCAATGTTTTTCCTGTCAATACTTTATCAAAAATTCCTTTGGCATATCTCTCTTTTAACTGAATCGCTCTTTTAAATAGTTTTTCAAAATCATTTTCTTCAAGATCCAGAAGGGATAATAAATCTTTTTTCACAATAAGTTTTCTCCTGTACTATAAAATAGTGTCCAGGACAGATATCAGTCTGTCAATGTCGCTATTTTCAATGATCAAAGGTGGGGCAAATCTTAGTATTTTATCTTGAATTCCATTTATTATAAAGCCTTTTTCCATCAATTTTTCAACAAAGAAGGCAGCATTCGTATCACCTTCCAAACTTAGTTCAAGTCCAAGCAGTAAGCCTTTTCCCCTTACATCAATAACTTGATCATGTTTATCCTTAAGGTTTTCAAGTTGTTTTTTAAAATATTGCCCCCTGGTACAAACCTGGTCAAGAAAAGCTTTTTCACTGATAATACTGACAACTTCCAATGCAGCTGCCGCAGCAAGGGGTGTTCCTCCAAAAGTTGTGGCATGACTGCCATAATCAAATCCTGTGGAAGCTTTTTGAGTTGCCAGCATGGCACCTATTGGGAAACCATTTCCAAGGGCCTTTGCAAGAGTCATAATATCAGGTGTTATCTTATATAATTCATGGGCAAAAAGCGTTCCGCATCTTCCAATACCGCACTGGATTTCATCAAAAATCAATAGTGCTCCTGTTTTATTACAAAGTTCCCTTACAGCTTTAAGATACTCAGGGTCAGCAGGGATAATGCCGCCTTCTCCCTGAATCGGTTCAAGCATAACAGCGCAAACCGTTTCATTAATTTTTTCTTTCAAAGCATCAATATTATTAAAAGGAACAAAAGAAAATCCTTCAAGCAGAGGATAAAAACCATCTTTAATTTTATCCTGACCAGTGGCTGACAAAGTTGCCATGGTACGCCCATGAAAAGATTGTTCCATGGCAATGATTTTAAATCTGCTCTTCTCCCCTTTTTTTTGAAAATACCTTCTGGCAAGTTTGATAGCTGCCTCATTGGCTTCAGCACCTGAATTTGCAAAGAACACTCTCTTGGCAAAACTTTTTTCACAAAGTTTTGCTGCAAGATCTGCCTGGGGCTTGGTATAAAAAAGGTTGGAGACATGAACAAGGGTGGAAGCTTGAGTTGTAATGGCTTTAGTTATTCTTGGATGACAATGCCCAAGACTGCACACAGCAATTCCCGATAGAAAATCTCTATATTTTTTACCGTCCTCATCCCAGAGAAAAGAGCCCTCGCCTCTGACAAATGTCTTGCCTTGTCTGAGATAGGTTTGAAACACAAAGTCATTGGTTTTTTCTATTGCATTCATAATTTTTAAGTCCTTAAAATACCTGAGTTCCAATTCCGAAATTTGTAAACAATTCAAGCAGCACAGTATGTGAAAGTTTTCCATTAATAATATGAGATTTTTTTACACCGCTGTTTAATGCATCCAAAGCACATTCAACTTTGGGAATCATTCCACCTTTAATTTCTCCTTTTCCAATCATATCTTTTATATCTTTTGCATTCACCGAAGAGATAAGCTTATTATCAATATCCAGCACTCCATCCACATCAGTTACAAGCATCAGACGCTCGGCATTCAGGGCTGATGCAATCTTTGATGCGACAAGGTCTGCATTAATATTATAGGTTTCACCGCTTTCCCCAACACCCACCGGGGCAATAACGGGAATAAACCCCTTGTTTATCAAGGTATGAATAATATCAGGATTTATCCTGGAAACTTCCCCCACCATGCCGGGATCTATAATTTCAGGGGGTTTATTTTCATCTTCCTGATGGTAAATGGTCATCTTATGGGCCGTGATCAACATGCCGTCTTTTCCAGTCAGGCCAACGGCTTTCCCACCCTGACGGTTTATCCCTGCGACAATATCACTGTTAACTTTGCCGCCAAGAACCATTTCAACAACATCCATGGTTGCATCATCTGTATATCTCATACCCCTGATAAATTTTGAGGTAATTCCCATGGAATCCAGAACCTTATTAATCTGTGGCCCACCGCCATGCACAACAACAGGATTCACTCCAATATATTTTAACAGAGTGATATCGTTGGCAAAATCTTTTTTAAGATCTTCATCTTTCATGGCATGACCGCCATATTTTATCACAATGGTCTTACCGGAAAATTTTTTTATATAAGGCAATGCCTCAATAAGTATGTCTGCAACACTATTTTTCACAATATATACCTTGATAAATCTTCATTTTTAACAATGTCCATCAACTGCTCTTCCACAAAGGGTGCATCAATTATAATATGCTTCTCTTCAACATCAGGTGCTTTAAAAAGAATATCTTCCAGAAGTTTTTCCATTAAGGTATGAAGCCTTCTTGCACCAATATTTTCTGTACTTGAATTAACTTCCACAGCAATGGATGCAATCTTTTCAATAGCATCATCGGTAAATTCAATTTCAACCCCATCGGTTCTGAGAAGAGCAATATATTGAAGTATGAGAGCATTCTTAGGTTCAGTTAAAATCCTTGTAAATTCATGGGCTCCAAGGGAATGCAGTTCTTCTCTTATTGGAAATCTTCCCTGAAGTTCAGGAACAAGATCAGAGGGCTTTGATACATGGAAAGCCCCGGAAGCTATGAACAAGATATGATCTGTTTTTACAATTCCATACTTTGTGGGTACTGAGCTTCCCTCAACAATGGGCAGAAGATCTCTCTGCACACCCTCTTTTGAAACTTCAGGCCCGTGACTTTTATCTTTCCCTGCTATTTTATCAATCTCATCAATAAAAATAATCCCGGTCTGTTCAACCATGTTAATGGCATCGGTTTTCACCTTCTCCATGTCCACAAGATGGGCTGCCTCCTCCTGGGTCAGGAGTTTTAAAGCATCCTTTACCTTTACCTTTCGGCGTTTGGTATTTTTCGGCATCAAATTGCCAAGCATATCTTTAACATTAATGCCCATCTCCTCAATTCCGGTATTGGAAAAAATCTCAACCATGGGAGAGGATTTATCTGCCACTTCAAGATCAATTTCCCTTGAATCAAGCTTTCCATTTTTAAGCATTTTCCTGAGTTTTTCCCTGGTTGATGTGACAGGTTCCGCTTTTATAATCTCTTCTTCCTGGTCATTTTCCAGGTCATTTTTTTCCTCTTTGGATTTCTGGGGCGGCAGTAAAAGATCCAGAAGTCTCTCTTCTGCAATTTTAGCTGCCTTTTCCTGGACATCATCCTGCTGTCTTGCTTTCAGACGATTTACTGTCAATTCCATAATATCCCTGATCATGGATTCAACATCCCGTCCAACATATCCAATCTCGGTAAATTTTGAGGCCTCGACTTTATAGAAAGGAGAATCAGTTAAATTGGCAAGTCTTCTGGCAATCTCTGTTTTCCCTACACCGTTAGGACCTATCAATCTTATATTTTTAGGAGCAATCTCCTCTTGAAGATCTTTATCAAGTTGTCGTCTTCTCCACCTGTTTCTAAGGGCAATGGCAACTGATTTTTTGGCAGCATTCTGACCAATTATATATTTATCCAACTCTGTTACAATCTCACCTGGCTTTAAATTTTGCATTATTTTATTATCTCTTAAAATTCTTCTATTGTTATATTATGATTAGTATAAATACACAAATCAGCAGCTATTTTCATGGCTTTTTCTACAATCTCTTTTGGTTCAAAATCTGTATTTTCCAGCATTGCAACAGCTGCAGACTGAGCTGCAGTACTTCCTGAACCAATGCTTATTACTCCTTCATCGGGCTCAATTACATCACCGTTACCTGATAACAGATAGGTATTGTCCTTGTCTGCTGCAATCATCATTGCTTCTAAACGGCGCAGATATTTGTCTGTTCTCCACTCCCTTGCAAGTTCCACACAAGCCCTTGTCAGACTTCCATTATATCTTTCAAGTTTTTCTTCGAGTTTTTCAGACAGAGTCAAAGCATCAGCAGTCGCTCCTGCAAATCCTGTAATAATTTTGTCATTATAAATTCTCCGAACTTTTTTTGCCTTGTGTTTTGTGACAATGTTTCCCAGTGTTACTTGACCATCGCCTGCCACAACTATCTTGTTTTTATGCCTC